>VGGM01000001.1 GCA_016868515.1 Bacteroidota bacterium
AGGAGCTTAAGCCAAACAGGTTCGAGGATCTTATTGCAATGAATGCCCTCTACAGGCCCGGACCAATGGAGTACATACCGAGGTTCATAAAAAGAAAACTCGGGGAGGAATCAATCAGATACGAACTGCCGGTAATGGAAAAATACCTGAGCGACACCTATGGTATTACAGTATACCAGGAGCAGGTTATGCTGCTGTCGCAGGAACTGGCCGGGTTCACCAAGGGGCAGGCAGACTCACTCCGCAAGGCAATGGGGAAAAAGAAGCGCGATATAATGGATCATATGAAAGTGCGCTTTTTCGAGGGTTGCCAGAAAAAGGGGCATTCGCTCACCATTGCCGAAAAGATATGGACCGACTGGGAGGCATTCGCCGAATATGCCTTCAACAAGTCGCACTCAACCTGCTATGCGCTCATAGCTTATCAGACCGGTTACCTTAAAGCCAATTACCCTGCTGAATACATGGCCGCCGTGCTGAGCCGCAACCTTAGCGACATCAAGAAAATCACAATATTCATGGATGAAACCCGCCGGATGGGTATTGAGGTACTGGGCCCCGATATCAATGAAAGTGATTTTCAGTTCACTGTAAACAAGGCCGGCAATATCAGGTTCGGTCTTGGTGCCATAAAGGGGGTCGGTGAAAACGCCGTTACGCAGCTTCTCGAAGAAAGGGAAACCGGTGGCCCTTTTACCGACATCTGTAACCTTGTTGAAAGGGTCAACCTGAACGCCCTTAACAAGAAAACCCTTGAGGCTATGGCTGTGGCCGGCGTATTCGACTGCTTCGGAAATATAAACCGTGCACAGTATTTCGCCCCCGATAATAAAGGAATGAGCTACATTGAAAACCTGATCCGGTTCGGCAACAGTATGAAGGAGTTAAAAAACAGCTCACAGCAGTCACTGTTCGGAGAGGCAGGCGGATTCGACATAGTAAGGCCCGAGCCGGCTGAATCGGCCGACTGGCCAAAGCTTGAAAAACTAAACCGCGAGAAGGAAGTAATTGGAATCTATCTATCATCGCACCCGCTTGACGATTTCAGGCTTGAGATGGATGCCTTCTGCACCGCCACGCTGGCAGAACTGCAGAATATAAGGGATTATGCCGACAGGGAAGTTACCGTGGCAGGAATGGTTACTGAAACCCGCAGCGGAATAAGCAAGAACGGTAAGCCTTACGGTTCGTTTACACTGCAGGACTATACCGACTCTTTCAGGTTCATGCTGTTCGACAAGGACTTTGTTGAAAACAACAAATACATGTACAACGGATACTATCTTCTTGTCCGTGGTAAAATCCAGAAACGCTCATACGGCGATGAATATGACTTCAGGATTAAACAGATATACCTGCTGTCGAGTGTAAGGGATGACCTCATTAAATCAATAACAATAAAGACAAAGGCAGAGGATATCAATTCCGGAACAATTTCGGAACTTACCCGCCTCATATCGGAAAACAAGGGTAAGGCTGAACTCAAAATTCAGATCATTGATCCTGAAGAAAAGATCAGGTTTAAGATGTTTTCACGGTCGGTGAAGGTTAAGCTTACACCTGAACTGATTTCCTTTCTCGATGACCACCTGACATTCGAGTATAAAGTAAATTAGTTAACTTTGCCGCCCCGGATAAAGACAAGAATTAACCAAATAAACAGATATATGGCACTGGTAGTAAACGACAGTAACTTCGACGAAGCAGTACTCAAATCGGACAAGCCCGTTATGGTTGATTTCTGGGCCGAGTGGTGTGGTCCCTGCAGGGTAATAGCACCCTATATTGAAGAGATAGGAAAGGAATTTGAGGGCCGGGCGGTTGTGGCTAAATGTGATGTCGACAGCAGTCCCGGTGTGGCTTCAAGGTTCGGTATAAGAAATATCCCCACCGTCCTCTTCTTCAGGAATGGGGAAATAGCCGACAAACAGGTGGGAGCTGTGCCAAAGGCAACCTTTGTTGCAAAGCTCTCGGCCCTTATCTGACTGTAGTCCTGATACTTTTTAAAGACACAACATCCGGCACTGCACCCGGACACCTCTCCTCAAATGAAAATATGTGTATTCGCCTCCTCGAGCAGCCTTCTTCACGGCGCTTACGGTGAGGCAGCATCAGAGCTGGGAAGAATACTTGCTTCCGAAGGTTTTGAAATAGTTTTCGGCGGCGGCGGCATAGGCCTTATGGGCCGTGTTGCCGATGCCGCGATGGAATCGGGAGGTAATGTAACCGGGGTAATTCCCGGATTCATGCAGGAGGAGGGCTGGGGCCACAACTCGGTAAACGAAATGATAGTGACCGACGATATGCACAACAGGAAGAAGACAATGTTTGGCATGGCCGATGCCGTTGTTGCACTTCCCGGAGGAATCGGAACACTCGAGGAGCTTACTGAGGCTATAACCCTTAAACAGCTTGGCATCTTCAACGGACCCGTTGTTATTCTGAACACGCTCGGATTCTATGATCTCTTCCTGAGTATGCTCGATAAGATGATAGCCGAAAACTTCCTCCGACCCCAGCACCGCGAAATATGGACGGTAGCCACAACACCACATGAAGTTGTTTCGCATATAAAAAACTACGGGGGATGGATATCCAACCCCCGCGGTATAGCGAAAATCTGAATGAGTGTCAGATTATTCTGGTTCCGATAACCAGTATGTCGTCAATCTGGGTACCATCCCCTTTCCACTCCATTATCTCCCTCTCCAGTACAGCCTTTTGCCCGGCTACCGGAAGCACTGATATTTCAGCAAGCTTCTTCTTAAACCTGGCTCCCATATACTTCGTACCATCAGCTCCGCCAAACTGGTCGGCATAGCCGTCGGAACTCATATAGATCATATCGCCCGGCCTGACCTCAATTATATTATTCGTAAAAGTCTTCTTCTGCTCCATTGTGGTCATGCCTATCGGAAACCTGTCGGTCTTGTGAACGGTCAGCTCACCGTTCCTGACAAGGAATAATGGATTGTATGCCCCTGCATACTCAAGAATATGCCTCTTGCGATCAATCACTATAAGGGTGAGGTCCATACCATCATTGATAGTGGTTTCATGTCTCGCCAGCAGCGCTTTAACTACCTCATTGTTAAGTTGATCGAGGATTGCTGACGGCTTAACTATCCCATACTCACGTACTATTTTATTGAGGGAATTATGCCCGATTATCGACATGAAGGCACCCGGTACTCCATGACCTGTGCAGTCAACCGCAGCCATAAATTCACGATCGCCGTTATCGAACATCCAGTAAAAGTCGCCGCTGACAATATCCTTGGGCTGGAACAGTACAAATGTTTCAGGGAAGAGGTCGTCGGGAGGCAGCATTGCCCTCTGAATTCGTTCGGCATACCTGATGCTCGCCGTAATGTCACGGTTCTTTTCCTCAATGATAAGACTCTTTTGTACCACTTCGGCGGTTCTTTCAATAACCTTCTCCTCGAGTACCTTCTTCTCCTTTACCAGTTTCATCTCCCTTAGCTTGATGTACAGAGCAGTGAGGGCAACTGCAAGGATCACCATGAGAACAATGAACCACGGGGCCTTGTAGAAAGGTGGCCTGATAGTGAATGAGAATGAAACGGGCTCTTCATCCCAGTAGCCATAGCTGTTCGATGCCTTTACACGGAACGTGTACTGCCCCGGGTTAAGTGCCGAGTAATAGGCAGTTGTCTGATTGGTGGAGGGACGCCAGGTCTGATCGGCTCCCTCAAGCATTACCATGAAACTGACAGCATCGGGATTGGTAAAGCAGACGCTGTAATAATCGAACGATATTGAATTCTCACGGTATGTAAGCCTCATCCCTTCAACCATCTCCCTGGGCTCCCTGTTAATGGTCATTCCGCTCAGGTGAGTCATTGGTGTCTTGTTTACGGGCGGGTATTTCGTCGGATCAATAACTGTAACACCGTTGGTAGTGCCGAACCACAGTCGGCCCTCACTGTCCCTGAATGAACCGTTGGCTGTAGCTTCAATACCGGTAAATCCGTTGCGCCGGTTGAAGGTGGCAATGGAGTTGTCGTTAAGATCAAGCCTGTTCAGCCCCCTGTTGCTGCCTATATACATAAAGTCGCCATCGTGAAGAAGCTGTTTGATGTTATTTGAAAGCAATCCGTCCTTGCCGGTAAGCTTGAACTGCACGGAATCATCATTCAGTACGATAACCCCTCCTTCAGTACCCAGCCACAGGCGACCATCGGGTGTTTCTGCAATCACCCTTGTTATATACTTATCGCCCAGATCAATAATCCTGAATTCTGCCTTCTCCGGATCCGGACCCGGGGTGTGTTTGGTGAGGCCGATATTGTTTTCCGAACCTATCCATATGTTTCCCTTGCTGTCGCAATAAAGGGCGGTGATCATGTTTCCGGCCATTGAAGCATACTCAAGCCTCGAGTATTTGAATCCGCCCGAGCCATCGGCGTACCACCTGACCAGTCCGTCATCGGTTCCCACCCATACATTGCCGTCCTTGTCGAATGTAAGAGCCTTTACCACCATTCCTGCTCTGAAATGCGACCAGATTGACAGGTTCATTTGTGTATCCCACCTGAATTTTTTATCGGCAGGATTATAATAGGCAATTCCATAATCGTGTGTTCCGATCCACATCACCCCACCCGGGCTTTTTGACAGGAATCTCATTTTATTACCGATGGTATTTGAAGCCTGATTTATCACTTCTCTCCTGCCACCGTTGGCGCTCCTTAAATTATAGAATGTTATTCCGCCGTCGGTGCCCAGCCACATTTTGCCGTCTTCTCCCTCTTCAACTGCAAATACGGCTTTCCCGGGAATGATCTCTTCCCCGGCAATGGAAAAGATATGATCACCCTTGAATATGCTGAACCCATCGCCGTAGTCGGTAATGAAGACATTCTTCTCCCTGTCCTCCATCATTGAGAATATCTGTCTTGCCGATAATCCGTTTGATGTGTTGAAATTATGTATCTCCTTCCCGCCTCTGAAGACAGTGATGCCTGCATCGTTGGAACCGACCCAGATATTGCCCTTGTAGTCTTCCATCAGGCAGGTAATCCAGTTACGGGCAAGCCCGTCACGCCGGTCGAATACCACCGCGTCATCTGAACCCTTCTCAATCTTGTAGAGGCCGCCATGATAGGTGCCGAACCAGAAATTTCCCATACTATCCTCCAGCATGCAGGTAACCTGCCACTCGCGGGTAAGGCCTGGCGGACTGAAACGCTCGAACCTGTCCTCGTCAGGAAAGTATTTACGGAGACCTCCGTCAGTTATACAGTAATAATTGCCGCTAAGGTCAATATACGAAACCGGTACCACATCGCTCAGGCCTTCATTGCCGTGATACTGCTTCCCTACCAGTATGGTGTCACCAATGTCAGGAAAGCCAAGCCTCATAGCCCCGTTCATATAGGTAGTAACCCACAGGTAATCCCCATTCTGTCTTATGCTGGTGATATCGGTTGTAATATGTCCGTCGTCAAAGGCTGCCCTTACAAACCGCGAGCCGTCGAAATAGCTAATGCCACCGTTAAGATGCCCGAACCATATTCTTCCAATGCTGTCCTCGCACATCGATCGTACGCCTCCGGGGGCAATGCCATTGTCAACGCTGAAATTCTCGATCTTCGAACCGTCGAACCTTGAAAGGCCGACATCGGTTCCAAGCCAGATAAAGTCACGCGAATCCTGAAGTGAAACGTACACCTTCGATGAGTTAAGGCCCTGTTCGGCGCCGTAGCGCTCGAAATACCATGTCTGTGACCATGCCGGCAGAATAACCGGGCACAAAAAGAAGATCACCAGGAAACCTCTCCTGATGATCCCCTTAATTCTGCAAGAATCAGTAAGTATCATTACTTTATTTGGCTATGAAAAAGAATGTTCCGTCCTCGTCGCGAAGTCCTGTTATTTTACCGAATTTTGGTTTTTGCTGGTTTGAGGCTGCATGCGCATCGCTTACCTTTTTTACGATCTCCTCTATTGGAAGACATGCATTCGGGTTGTTCATGAGCATGTCGTAAAAAGTTTGCGTGAACTGCGAGTTATCCATTGCCAGTTCATATCCGGCCGATGAGAACACCTGGCTCGACTTCAGCTGTGTTGCCTGCCAGTCGTCACAGCTTCTCTGCTTAAGTTCGGAACGCATGGCGGTGTAGAACCCGGGACCTGACTCGCAGGCATCGGTAATCACCAGCAGATGCGTAACAATATTGATATAGGGTTCCATTGCCGCCCTCAGTCCGTTAATGTTAAAGTAGGTAAATTCCTCGTCCCTCCTTGCATCAACCGGTATCCAGTAACCCACGTCATTAATAAACTTCCCGTGGCCGGCATACCATACCATCAGCGACTTCACGTTATTTGCCCTCACCATATCCCTGAGCTCTATATTGAAGAACCTCTCCATGTCGGTTTTGGTCATGTTCTTCTTGTGAATAATGTTGTGTATCTGGTAGTTGTCAAGGGCTCTCTGCATCAGTGAAACATCCTTTGCAGGGCCCTCGAGGCTTGCGAACATGGTATAGGCCGAGTTTTCAATAAAAACTGCCCAGGTGCGGCCCATGGGATTTCCCTCGGAAATCATGGCACCCTCACGGTTCACGTTAAATACGCTTTCGGTGCGGTTACCATAAATATCTTCTGCCACAATTGATATTTTGTTCTTGTTAAGCATATCTACCGTTGCATTGAATGACGGGTTTAGTTCATTCAATGAATAGCTTGCCGAGACACCCTCAATAAGTATCAACTTTATGCGGCTTGCATCGGTAATCCTGCCTTCAATGCGCTGCATCTGGTTGTTGTTGTCAAGAAAAACCGTTCCGCCGTCCACTGATGGTGTGGGAGCAATAAGACTGATTTTAGGCGGGTCAATCTCAGTGCGCCTGAGGTCGAAGTTAAGAGTCCTGGTATTGTCGTAAACATCGGTAGCCGCTATTGAAACTGCGTTCTTGCCGCCTACATTTATGCTTGCAACAAACTCATAGGCACCACCCTTTTCGGTTACCGGCACATTCTCATCGTTGATCTTCAGTGAACTGATGGCGCTTTTGTCGACAAGCCTGCCGGAAATAAGAAGAGAAGCGTTATCACTCCTTACCTCCAGTACATTCTCAACCGGTACCGGACTCAGGATGCTTATCTCGGGTGCTATTGTCTCACGGTTAATCTCGAAAAGCCTCTCATTGGCCTCCTTTAGCCTCCTGCGTGCGTTCATGTCGAACTCCGACAACTCGGTAATCTTTGTATAATCGGTTGCTGCCCGGTCGAAATTCATTATCTCCTCGAACGAGGATGCCCGGGCAAAATATACATCGGGGTTATCAGGGTTCAGACTTATATATTTGGAGAAATCGTTGATGGCATTGGAATGCTGGTTAAACTGGGCATAGTACTGCCCCCTGGTGAAGTAGTGATCGGGAACATCGGGTTCCAGTATAATGTTTTTCGAAACATCATTGATGGCATTCGGGAAATCCATGCTTGCAACGTACACCCTGCTGCGGGCAGTATAGGCGGCCGTATTCTTGTCGTCCCTGCTTAGAAGGGCGTTGCACTGGCCCAGAGCCTCTCCATTCTTCCCCTCCCTTAAAAGAATATCGACAATGGCAATGCGCGGGGGAATATGGTTCTTGTCCTTCGCGATCGATTTCTCAAACTCTTTCTTGGCCATTACATCGTTGTTGAGCTTAAGGTATACCTGGCCCCGGTAGTATAGGTTACCGGCGTCGTTGCGAAGCAGCAAGGCTGTATCGGAGGCCTTGAGGGCCTGATCGAACCGTCCGAGTCCAATTAATGTGTTAACCTTCTCGGGATAGACATCCTTGTTGCGCTTATCGACAGCCGTTGCCCGGTTCAGGTATGTGAGGGCTTCGTCGTACCTGCCCATCATGTTGCAGGCCCTTCCCAGACCGGTAAGGACAATAATATTCTTTGGTGCAAGCACCAGCGCCTTCTCCAGATCGGCAAATGCCTCGTTATGTTTCCCGAGCTTTTCATACGCACCGGCCCTGGCAATATAGCCATCGGGTTTGTTGGGGTCAAGGTCAATGGCCCTGGCGAACTGTTCAACTGCTGCCTCATATTTCATTCCGGCCATGAATTTATTTCCGGCGGTTAACATTTGCTTAGCATTCTGGGCGCTTGCCCCGAGGGCGATCATCATCGCTAAAGTGAAAAAAATCAATCCTCTCCTTCTCATAACTTATAGTTTTAAAAACAACTGATAATCTTCAAAAATAATAAAAAAAATAGTTTCCTCAAACTGCCTTATCGAATATGTTCATTGTAAACGATTTCCAGTATACTCTCTTCAAACATCTCAACCGTTGAGGGTACTCTTCCAGTTTCCGGTGCCGGCAGTCCCTTCCCCCAGTCTCTTAATCCCCTGAAAACTCTTGCTTCATCCCAGCAACCCGAAGCAATGAACATATCAAGAACCTGCTTTCCGCCCTCAACAAAAACCGACTGAAATCCACGCTGAAACAGATCCTGCAGCATTTCTTCAACAACCTCACTTTCAGGCCTCCGCAAGGCAACCACCTCGGTGCCGGGGTATGTAACACCCTTCGCCTTCGTAAAAAGCAGCACCCTCTCACCGCCGAAAATCCGGCTTCCCGGGTCAAGTCTGCCCGATCGGGAAAGAATAGCTTTCACAGGGTCGCGGCCATCGCAGTATCGTACATTAAGCGATGGATTGTCACTCCTGACGGTACCCCCTCCGGCAACGATCACCTGCTCGGTTGCCCGCCAGCGGTGCACAAAAATTCTTTCGGTCAATCCCGTAATCCAGTATGGCTCAACGGGGGAACCGGGGGGTCTGTCGGTATCAATGAAGCCATCGGCGCTCATGGCCCACTTCAGTATTACCCGGGGCCTCCCTTTCTCGTGAAAAGTGAAGAACCTGCAATTGGCAGCCCTCGATTCTCTTTCAAGGACACCTGTTATCACCTCACATCCGGCACTGCGAAGCTTATCAAACCCTCTGCCAGCAACCTTGCTGCTGGTATCGGTAGTGCCGCAAACCACCCGACGGATACCCTCCGCAATAATCCTGTCGGCACAAGGAGGAGTTCTGCCATGATGCGAACAGGGCTCGAGGTTCACATAAAGGGTTGATTCGCCCAGCAGCGACCTGTCGGTAACCGATTCAATTGCAGCTACCTCGGCATGTGCCTCACCGGCCTTCCTGTGGTATCCTTCGCCTATGATCCTGCCGTTGTGAACAATCACCGAACCGACTACCGGGTTAGGGAAGGTGCTTCCCAGCGCTGCCGATGCCAGTTCGAGGCAGCGACTCATGAACATTTCATGAAATCCGGTATTCATCTCGGTCAAAAAAGTTAACTTTGATTGATGGGCGTTAAGTTACAAACAATCGGTGAGACAAAAAGGTTGCTTGCCGGCGAGTTGAGGGTAATCTACCCGCCGGGTGAGTGCAATGCGGTTATATCACTGCTGGTTGAAGCGGTAACCGGCCTCAACCATATCGGGCAACTGAAGGAGAGCAACAGGCCGCTCAACCATGCCGAGGCCGGCCTCATTCAGGCAGCCCTGCCTGAACTTCTCAGCCATAAACCGGTTCAGCATATCACCGGTTACGGCTGGTTTATGGGACGGAAGTTCGCTGTCAACGGCGGGGTGCTTATACCAAGACAGGAGACCGAAGAGCTTGTTTTTGCCACCCTGCAGCAGGCAGGAATGGGTTTCAGCGGAACCATTATCGATTTCTGTACCGGCAGCGGCTGCATTGCCGTCACTCTCGCATGCATGCTGAAACAGTCGGAAGTGTGGGCCACCGAACTATATAGTGAACCACTCGAAGCTGCCGCCCGGAATATCAGCAATCACTCAGCCAGTGTCAATCTGGTGAGGCACGATCTTCTGTCGGATGCCTTCGGTTCGCTGCCTGCGGCCGGTATTATGGTTGCAAATCCGCCCTATGTACGCAACTCCGAAAAAGCAGGTATGAAGCCCAATGTGCTCAACCATGAGCCTCATGGAGCACTGTTCGTTTCCGACACCGACCCACTGGTTTACTACCGGGCTCTGCTTGAGGCTGTCAACACCCTGCTGGAACCCGGCGGCTGGTTCTGCTTCGAAATTAACGAGGCGCTTGGCAGGGAAACACTTGAAATCTTCTCGGTCAGATCAGTAAAAAACCCGCAAATCATAAATGACATCAACTCGAAGAACAGGTTCATCAGCGGAACCAGGTGCTGAAGGGAACAAAAGCGGCTACGATACCGCAATTGCAAAAGCACGCCGGCTGTGCGCCTCACGCGAATACTGCATAAGCGAAATCCGCGCAAAGATCGAGGAGTGGGCCCTGGTTCCACCGCAAAAGAGCGATGAAATAATTGCCTCGCTGGTAAGCGACAGGTTTATTGACGAGCAACGGTATGCCTCGGCCTTCGCACGTGACAAGCTGAGATATAACAAGTGGGGGCGGATTAAGATTTCTTATGCCCTGAGAATGAAGGATTTGCCCGCAAATGTGATTGCCGGAGCCCTTAATGGAATAGATGAACAGGAGTACCTGCTTATTGCCTCGAAACTGGTTGAGAGGATTTTGAAAACAAAAAAGAAATCCGATGCAGGGTTACTGAGGGCCTCGGTGGTAAGGTCAATGCAATCAAAGGGTTTCGAAACGGCGGTAATTATGAAGCTGCTGCACGGCAAAAACTAAAACAGCGTCTTCAGAATAAAAACCTGGTACCTGAGCAAAGGGAAAAACGCCACTAAAAACATTACAATCGTAACCGCTGAGTCGGCCAACACCAGGTTGTTACGTTCGCGCCGGCCGGGAAGCCCGTGGCAAATAACCGGCAGGGCCAGGCGCAGAAGCAACTGAAGGGCAAAGAAAAGGAAGATACGCATACTGCCAGGGTTCCATTCTGCAGCCTCGCTGAAGCGACCCCTGAGGATTAGTGAAAAACCGTGAGACAATCCGCACGAAGTACACTCACTGCCTGTTATCAGTTCGTGCATACACTGAACCGGATAATCACCCGAATCGGGAGAAAAAATACCGGAGTATCCCATTACAATAAGGATAACTCCGGCAAGGATTAAATTTATCAGTATATACGGTCTGATAATAACTTCAGTTTACTTTTTTCCGGGCGGCTCAGGCTCCTTAATGGTGTCGGGCTTTGAAACCCCTTCAAGCTTCTCAAGCTTGTCGAGCTTGTCCTGTGACTCTTTCGAGTCGATGGTCGATCTGATCTCAACAATGTCATCTCCGCTTTCGATCCTGATTGAAAAATCACCTTTCTCAATCTCGTCAATTACATTTGTTTTTACCTCCTCTACCGCCCTCCTGAGACCATTCTCCCAGATGTCCATTTTGCTGACTGCATTGCCCACAAAAGCCCACTGGGTCATTGAAATAAGGGTGGCAACAATACCGATGATAAGGCTGGCAATTAACATTCCCCTTCCTTCCTGGGTGGCCCTTCCGAGACCAACAACAGCCAGAACAATTGCAATAATACCCGGGATGACCGCCACGATTCCTATACAGGGAATTACAGCTATTATAAAAGTTACAATACCGGTTACCAGGGCTGCCACTCCAAGGTTTTGTGCCGATTTGCCTCTATTCTGCTCCATAATAATGATGTTTAAATATTAGTTTTTACGGTGGAGTATCTCTGTAAAATCCCCTTCTAAAGACGTGACAGGATACTCAATGATGCGTCCTATTTCAATATTATTCCTGTAAACTATAAATGTGGGCACCCGTTTAATCTCAAGTTTCTCATAATCACCTACCGGAGCATATTTATTCATATCAACACCCAGAAACTTTACCCCGATGCGTGCCATGCCGCACTCATCGAGAAGTTTGATAAACCGGGGCACTTCGCGGTGGCTGTCGGGGCACCATGTGCCAAGTACAATGAGGACAGATATTCCGCCTGTGTTTGCCTCCTGAATTCTATGCACCAGTTCCTGGACTGGTTTATAGGAGTTGTATTCCGGCGTATACCACTGATCGTGAGGGGGCCTGGTCATCATGTCCTGGGTAAATGGTCCCATCAGCCAGGTTTCGGGACGCTGGAAATTCACCTTCTGAACAACTGGTTCACTTTCCGGAACCGGCTTTTCAGCCTGCGGCGTTGCAGGTATTGCGGTCCTGACCGCCTTCGGGGGCCCTGAACAGGCTGAACCGGCAAGAAACAGGGCCAGAAGCAGTAATCGTATTCTCATCACAGCATTTATTTACCTCCACAAATTAATGCAATATTTCATTAATATGGAAATATCCGCGGCTCCCCTTCTGCTGGCTGCCGGTCTACTCCGAGGCAGCAATGAGTATCTCCAGAATCTGCTTTGCAGCCCTGGCCACAGAGGTTCCCGGGCCGAATATGGCGGCAACGCCTGCATCATAAAGGTACTGGTAATCCTGTGCCGGTATTACTCCGCCTGCCACTACAAGTATATCATCGCGTCCAAGCTTTTTCAGTTCGGCAATTACCTGCGGAACCAGGGTCTTGTGCCCTGCTGCCAGGCTCGATACACCGAGTATGTGGACATCGTTTTCCACCGCCTGCCTTGCAGCTTCGGCCGGGGTCTGAAACAGCGGACCGATATCAACGTCGAAACCAATATCGGCATATCCCGTCGACACTACCTTCGCACCGCGGTCGTGGCCGTCCTGCCCCATTTTTGCTATCATAATCCTTGGCTGCCTGCCTTCCCGGGCGGCAAATTCCGAAGCCAGCCTGCGAGCCGCCTCATAATCGGAATCGGACTTATATTCCGAGGAGTAAACTCCCGATATTGTTCTTATCACAGCTTTGTACCTCCCTGCTACTTTTTCGCATGCAATTGATATTTCACCCAGGGTGGCCCGTTTCGAAGCAGCATCGACTGCAAGCTCAAGCAGGTTCCCCTTACCTGTTTTTACGCACTCCGTGAGTGCATCGAGGGCTGCCATGCAGGCTGCCTCATCGCGTGAAGCCCTGAGGTTGGCAAGCCTTTTAACCTGCACCTCCCTCACGGCTGTATTGTCTACCTCAAGTATTTCGAGCGGGTCTTCCTTCTCGAGCCTGTATCTGTTGGTTCCCACAATAACCTGAACCCCTGAGTCGATTTTCGCCTGCGCCCTCGCTGCAGCCTCTTCAATCCTCATTTTCGGCACACCCGATTCAATCGCCTTTGCCATACCCCCGAGGCTCTCAATCTCCTCAATGTGAGCCCATGCCTTACGGGCAATCTCATTTGTCAGATACTCAACATAATACGAGCCTCCCCATGGATCAATCTGCCGGCAAATATGAGTCTCTTCCTGCAGATATATCTGGGTGTTGCGGGCTATGCGGGCCGAAAAATCGGTGGGCAGGGCAATGGCCTCGTCAAGTGCGTTGGTGTGCAGACTCTGGGTGTGGCCCAGAGCCGCCGCCATCGCTTCAATACACGTACGGCCCACGTTGTTGAACGGGTCCTGCTCGGTAAGACTCCATCCCGATGTCTGTGAATGTGTTCTCAGAGCAAGCGATTTTGGATCTTTCGGATTGTACCGGCCGACAATTTTAGCCCAAAGCATTCTGGCCGCCCGCATCTTGGCAATCTCCATGAAGTGGTTCATGCCTATGGCCCAGAAAAATGAGAGCCTCGGTGCGAACGAGTCAATGTCAAGTCCCGAGTTGACACCTGTGCGGAGATATTCCAGTCCGTCGGCAAGTGTATAGCCAAGCTCAAGGTCGCAGGTGGCTCCCGCTTCCTGCATATGGTAACCCGATATGCTTATCGAGTTGAACTTCGGCATGTGCTGCGAGGTGTACCTGAATATATCGGCTATAATGCGCATTGAAAAAGCCGGAGGATAGATGTAGGTGTTTCGCACCATGAACTCCTTCAGAATATCATTCTGAATTGTTCCGGAAAGCTCTTCAAGCTTTGCTCCCTGCTCAAGCGCTGCCACAATGTAGAATGCCATAATAGGCAGAACGGCCCCGTTCATGGTCATCGATACCGACATCTTGTTGAGGGGTATCTGATCGAACAGAACCTTCATACCCTCAACGGTCGATACTGCAACGCCGGCCTTGCCAACGTCTCCCTCAACCCTTTCATGATCGGAGTCATACCCCCGGTGGGTGGCAAGGTCAAAAGCCACAGACAGCCCCATCTGCCCGGCTGCCAGGTTGCGGCGGTAAAATGCATTCGACTCCTCGGCAGTTGAGAACCCGGCGTATTGCCTTATCGTCCAGGGCCGTGTAACATACATTCCGGAATAGGGACCCCTCAGAAAAGGTGTTATGCCCGAGGCAAATTCCAGATGATCAATGCCCTTAAGGTCATCAGCACTGAAAAAGCTCTTAACGGGTATCCGCTCGGGGGTAATCCATTCGGTCCCTTCCCTGTGAACTTTCCTCCACTTCTCATAGTCAGAAGGTCTCTTCACAAGGTCTTTTATATCTTCATAACGGTATTTTGGTCTCATGACGGTCATTTTCCTCTGTTAAACGGTAATTCCAAGCAACGAATGGAACTGCTTCAGGGTTTCGTATACATCCGATCGTATGCTGATGAAGTGGGAAATGCCCCTGTTCTTCAGATCGTCGCTGCACCCGGGTGCCCCTGCAACTACGAACAGTGCCTTGCCTCCCAGTTTATCAAATGCCTCGGGTGCCGATACTGCATACTCCTCGTCGGAACTGCAGATGACTACTATCTGTGCACCGCTTGCCAGGGCCGCTTCAGCCCCCGCGGCAGCACTCGTGAATGCTCCCTTGTCAATTATCCTGTAGCCGCCGCAGGCGAAAAAGTTTGATGAGAACTGGGCTCTTGCCAGCCTCATGGCGGGATTACCTGTGCTGAGCAGGAAGACCGATGGTCTGACGCTGCTCTTCTCAGCAGCCAGCCTGAGCTTTTCAAACTCAACTGCTCCCCTGAAGAGCCTCAGCGGCCGTACATCCGGTGCACCCTCCGGCTCGTTGCTGCCAAACATCCTCTCATATTCGGCGTTCGCCGGCATTTCCTCTCCGAATGAAGGGTACTGGTTTATTCCAAGAAGCACCTCCCTCCTTTTTCTTATGTCGGAGATGCGTTTCCGGGCAATCTCTTCTGTCTTTTGCTGTATGAACCCCTCCTTCAGTGCCTTCAGGAAGCCTCCCTTTTCCTCAGTTTCAATAAAAAGTTTCCATGCCGACCCGGCTATCATCGAGGTGAGGTTCTCAATATACCACGATCCTGCTCCGGGGTCGGCTACCTTGTCGAAGTGAGCCTCCTCCTTAAGCAATAACTGCTGATTGCGGGCAATCCTTTCGGAAAACTCATCGGGTTTTGCAAACACCCTGTTGAACGGATGGACCAGGAGAGAGTCGGCCCCGCCAATGGTTGCCGACATAGCCTCGGTTTGTGTCCTCAGCATGTTTACATATGGATCGTAGGCAGTCTTGTTCCACTCGCTGGTAACCGAATGGATATTCATGCGGCAGGCTTCTTCGTTTGACGGCCTGTAACCTTTTACAATAACTGCCCAC
>VGGM01000002.1 GCA_016868515.1 Bacteroidota bacterium
GTATAGTTCTTGTCGGGGTTATGCTGGTATTTACAGCCGCCTTACTTTTTCTGACCACCAGGTTTAATGACAGGGGAGTTGAACTTAGTTTCATCAGGGCCTTTCTTATAGGTATAGCGCAGGCTGTTGCGGTAATACCGGGAGTATCGCGGTCGGGTGCGACCATTTCGGCCGGGATGATACTTGGTATCAGGCGTGACAGGGTTGCTGAGTTTTCCTTTCTGATGGTATTGCTTCCGGTAATTGGTGCGAATATTCTTGAGCTGGCAGATTCAGCGGGAGGCCCCGGTTCCGGCGGAATTGCAACAATTATTATCGGTTTTGCAGCTGCGTTTGTATCGGGGTTATTTGCGTGCAGGATTATGATAGCCCTTGTGAGGAGAAGCAAAATGTGGTGGTTTTCGTTATATTGTCTGGCTGTTGGGGTGATGGCGATAATATTTGGATGAGATGAGCAGGGTTACTCTTGAGGGTTTGCGGGAGGGGAGTGTGCTGCTTTTTGACAAGCCTCTGTACTGGACATCATTTGATCTTGTGAACAAGGTAAGGGGTGTTTTGCGGATTGCCACCGGGGAAAAGAAGATAAAGGTTGGGCATGCCGGAACGCTCGATCCGCTGGCAACCGGGTTGATGATAGTCTGTACCGGAAAGAAGACGAAAACCATTGAAACACTTACCGGGCTTGACAAGGAGTATTTGGCAACCATAAGGTTAGGTTCCACTACCCCTTCATTTGACCTTGAGACTGAAGTTAATTCTGTATATGGTGTTGAACACATAACCGATGAGATGATTCTGCCTGCGCTATTGGCCTTCGAGGGGGAGCAACTACAGGTTCCCCCGGTATTTTCAGCAAAGTATATTGAGGGTAAAAGATCGTATGAGCTTGCCAGGAAAGGGATACACAGGGAGCCGGCTCCGGTGAGGGTCACAATTAAAAAGATTGAGATGCTGGGGTATTCCGGCAATGATTTGCTGATAAGGGTGTTGTGCAGTAAGGGCACATATATCAGGTCGCTGGCCAGGGATATTGGCGTTGCGCTTGGCAGCGGGGGACATCTGACTGGTTTGAGGCGAACTGCGATTGGCGATTATGTGGTTGGCAGTGCTGTCTCTCCCCCGGAGTTTGAGAATTTTGTTACTCTGATGAAACAAAGTCCGTCTTAATACGTATAACAGGGTTCCTATTTTATAAATACTAAACTATATTATGAAGCTTTCACAATTCAGGTACACTCTTCCACAGGAGCTGATAGCGCTTTACCCGGCCAAAAACAGGGATGAATCGAGAATGATGGTTGTTAACAGGCAGAAGGGGACAATTGAGCACAGCGTTTTTAAGGACATTGTTGGGCATTTCGCTGAGGATGATGTTGTTGTTTTTAATAATACGAAGGTTTTTCCGGCGAGGTTATATGGCAATAAGGAGAAGACTGGTGCTGAGATTGAGGTTTTTCTTTTAAGGGAGCTTAATAAGGAGCAGCGGCTTTGGGACGTGCTTGTTGATCCGGCCCGGAAGATCAGGATTGGCAACAAGTTGTATTTTGGTGATGATGACATGCTGGTAGCCGAGGTTATTGACAATACTACTTCACGTGGCAGAACCTTGAGGTTTCTGTTCGACGGAACCTATGAGGAGTTTAAGAAGACTCTTTTCAGTTTGGGGGAGACACCTCTGCCCAAGTTCATAAACAGGAAGGTTGAGCCGGAGGACGGTGAAAGGTACCAGACAATATTTGCCAAGCATGAGGGAGCTGTAGCGGCTCCAACCGCCGGGCTGCATTTCAGCCGCGAGCTTCTTAAGAGGCTGGAGATTGCAGGGGTAAAGTTTTCGGAGATTACCCTTCATGTCGGGCTGGGCAATTTCAGAAGTGTTGATGTTGAGGATCTGACCAAACACAAGGTTGATTCGGAAAGAATCATTATCACTGAAGAGGCTGCATTTATGATCAACCGGGCTCATGAGAACCGCAATAAGGTATGTGCTGTTGGGACAACGGTGGTAAGGACACTTGAAAGTTCCGTGTCTACGCACGGGATGCTGAAGCCTTATGACGGGTGGACCAATAAGTTTATTTTCCCGCCTTATGAGTTCAAGGTTCCCGATATGATGGTCAGCAACTTTCACCTGCCATATTCAACACTGTTAATGATGGTAGCGGCTTTCGCGGGGTTTAACCTCTGCTTTGAGGCCTACCGTGAAGCGGTAAAGGAGAAGTATCGTTTTGGCACCTATGGTGATGCAATGTTGATTATCTGAATCCAGAAGGCAGTTTAAAACAGATATTAAACCGGGGCTGTGAGCAGTTCCGGTTTTTTTATCACCGCTATTCTGTAGGTGACAATCAGTTTCCTTTCATTGGTCAAAATTAATATCTGACTGTTAAAAAACTTGTTATCTTTAAATCTCCTTTTCCCTGCCTGCAGGATGCAACCATGAAAGCGGGAATCGGGTCATGATTGAGTAAACAGGTTCAGGGGCCTGTTGCCCCGGAACCTATAACATATAATGCACAGCTGACCGACTTAAAAAAAAAAGAGATAGGGAGGCGGGGGGTGGTATATTGTTTGCCGGAAAATGAAAGTTCTGATTGGATAAAGTTTTGGAGATAGTGTCAGGAAGGTCAGGGTTAAAACTACAGTACCATGGAAAGCTGTCAGCAGATTGGTTTTCCAGACTGGTAGGTTCGTTAAGCCTATTCCTGTTATTATCTGCAATGGTAGCCGGGCAGAATTTTTATTCCAAATCCACAGGAAACCTTAACGTCCTTTCAACCTGGGGCCAAAATCCTGATGGATCAGGCGCTCAGCCACCTAACTTCTCAACTCCCGGCCAGGTTTTTAATGTCAGAAACAATTCCAATCCAACTATAAGTGCAAGCTGGACTGTCTCCGGAGCCGGATCGAGTGTTATTGTCGGAGATGGCACAAATGCCTGCATATTTACCGTGCCCTCGAATTTCGTATTTACTGCACCGTGCGATATTTCAAATAATGGTACTCTTAGGGTAACGAGTACTGCCGGGACTCCCTATTCCGGAGTGTTAAATGTGGCGGCAGGGGGTACCTATGAACATGCGAGGGATGGTGGTTCAATACCAACTGCTACATGGGATATTACATCGAATTGTAATATTACGGGTGTAACAACAACAGCACCAGGTGGATCTAATCAAACTTTTGGAAACCTGCTCTGGAATTGCCCTTCACAATCGCAACCGGTTTTTCTTGCAACAATCAATATTTCCGGAAATCTGACCATTCAGAGCACAAATGGGCAGGAAGGAAGACCAACTGCCGGAGCTGCACATTCGGTAGGAGGAGATTATTACCACAATGGGGGCATAGTCCGATGGACCAGAAATGTAAACGGGAGCCTCACGGTTACAGGCAATGTTACGATAGCCGGAGGCGAATGTCGCTTAAGCAATGGAACAGGCATTGGTACCCTTAACCTGCTTGGTAACCTTACCATTTCGGGTGGTACTCTTACAGAAACCGGCTCTGCCTCAGGCCTTGTCAATTTCAACAAGTCCGGAACCCAAACATTCTTAAAAACAAGTGGTACAATTTCGCAGATAATCAATTTCGTTGTTAACAGCGGTTCGGTGCTTGATGTTGGAACTAGCATAATTGATGGAAGTTCGGGGACTTTTAATCTACTTTCGGGTGCGGGACTAATTTCAGCCAATAGTCAGGGTATTTCTTCAACCCCTGGTACCGGCAGTATTCAGGTAACCGGTACCAAAACCTTCAGCACCGGAGCTGACTATACCTATAATGGAACTGTGTCTCAGATTACAGGGAACGCCTTGCCGTCAACTGTCAGGAATTTAACAATAGTAAACACTAATGGAGTTACGAATTCACAGGCTCTGACGATCACAGGATTATTTCAGTCAAATGGTCAGTTTTCTTCCGCATTCGATATTGATTTTAATGGAACGACAGCCTGTGGCGGCTCTGTCAACGCCACGGCCGGTACGGTCGTTTATTTGAATACAGCACTGAATATTCTTGCAGGAGTCTACAACAATCTTACCAAAGCTGGAGCTTCAGTTGCTGACCTGTGTGGGGATGTTACGGTCAATGGTACACTGAATTTCTCGGCAGGCAAAATTAATATTGGCACTAATAATCTTACTATAGGATCTTCAGGGCAGATTACAGGCGTTTCCCTCTCATCATATGTTATTGCAGAGAGTTCAGGGGTCCTTAAGCAGTATGTTTCTTCAGCTGACAAATTATTCCCTGTGGGAACCAGTTCCTCTTATGTCCCGATTACACTTAATAACACCGGAGGAACTGCCGACAATTATTCGGTAAATCTATTTGCAACAGTTACAGATAATGGTCTTTCTTCCGGTTCTCCGGTTTCATTCCTGGAGGACTGTGTTAAAATTACCTGGAGGGTCGGAGAAGATGTCGCAGGTGGTTCAAGCCTTGACATTACCACCCAGTGGAGTGCCGTAAATGAAGGCAGCACTTTTACCAGAGGCGACTGCAGCATCGGGTTTCATAATGGTTCTGAATGGACACCTGACCCGGCAGGTTCTTCATCTGCATCAGGGTCCAACCCTTACACTCAGATGCGAACCGATATAACTGATGTTGGTTCCTTTGCCGTAGGTAATAAATGCACAAAACTTGGTGATAATGAGCCACCGGTTATCACTGTTGGGCCATCGGATCAGGATGTTAGTCTTGATGCCTCCTGCAGCTTCACTGTTCCGAATTATCTTGCAGGAGTAACCGCCAGTGACAACTGTGGTCTGACCCTTACCCAGAGTCCGTTAGCTGGGTCTTTACTGGCCGGAGTCCATAACGGGACACAGCTGATAACAATTACAGCTACTGACGCCGCTGGGTTGAGTGACACTCACACGTTTACCATCACCTACAAGGATGTCACCCCACCGGTTATCACTGTTGGGCCATCGGATCAGGATGTTAGTCTTGATGCCTCCTGCAGCTTCACTGTTCCGAATTATCTTGCAGGAGTAACCGCCAGTGACAACTGTGGTCTGACCCTTACCCAGAGTCCGTTAGCTGGGTCTTTACTGGCCGGAGTCCATAACGGGACACAGCTGATAACAATTACAGCTACTGACGCCGCTGGGTTGAGTGACACTCACACGTTTACCATCACCTACAAGGATGTCACCCCACCGGTAGTAATATGTAAGGACGCTACAATTTATCTTGATGTGGCAACCGGAATCGCTACTCTCACCCCTGATATGGTTGATGGTGGTTCCACGGATAACTGTGGTCCACTACTCTTTAGTCTTAGTAAAACGACCTTTGATTGTACCGAAATCGGCACACATCTGGTTTGGTTATATGTGAGAGATGTCACTGGCAATATTGACAGTTGTCTGGCAAATGTTACTGTTGATTATCTTGTTACACCTGTTCCCACTGTGACAGTGGCAGACTCGGTTTTGTGCAATAATACGACAACTCAAATTGTGTTGAGTAACTCTTTCCAGAATATGACATTCAGATGGACTGCTGTTGCAGATCCGGCCATAATCGGTTACTCTACTGATTCGCTATCATTACCAATTACTATCAACGATCTATTGGTAAATTCTTCAAATGAAGTAAAGTCAATCACATATATATTTACCCCATTTGCTTATGGCTTATGTCAGCTGCCAGATATACAATATACATTGTATGTACAGCCTACACCTAGGCTTACGGTATCGATACCCGATACGGTGGTATGTGACTCATCGACCATCAACATAACGGTCAATGATGGCAACGGAGCTGTAGCAGGCGGCACGACAAAGGTATACCAGCTTACCACCACCAACGCAGGAGGCAATGTGCTAGGTGTCCAGGCCACAGATGAGTACATAGCCGGCACCCCGATAGTTAACACGCTGATCAACCTTACCAACGAGGTACAGGCGGTAACGTACCACTTCAAGGCAAGGATCAGGGACGACCGTCCGGGTCATTTGGGCAGCTTCTGCGATCATGGCGTTGACACCACTATCACTGTTTATGTTAACCCGACACCCCGGTTCACTGTGAGCATCGCCGACACGATAGTTTGTGACTCTACCACCATCACCCTCAATGTTGCGGATCTTCTGGGCGCGGTTGAGGGCACCAAGGTTTATGATCTCACCACTGTCTATACTGCAGGCGCTGTTCTGGGCGTTGAGGCCACTACGGCCAACATACCTATGGGTACGTCTATAGTCAACCAGCTTATCAACACCACCAATGTAGTACAGGCGGTAAGGTATAACTTCCGCTACCGTCTTAACGATCCGAGGAACGGTGGGATAGCTTTCTGCGATCATGGCGTTGACACCACTATCACTGTTTATGTTAACCCGACAACACAATTCTTAGTAAGTGTTGATGATTCAATAATATGTGATCAGACAACTCTTACAATAACTGTTACCGACTTACTTGGTCAGGTAATAGGCGGGAAAGTATATGACCTCACAACTACATATATACCTGGAACTGTGACAGGTGTTATACCCGACGGGACCTATCCGATAACCCAAAATGTTGTCAACACACTTCTAAATAACACAAACGTTTATCAGACAATTACCTATCATTTAAAATACCGCCTTACAGATACCAGATACGGCGGAATCCCATTCTGTGATCATGGAACCGATACTACCATTATTATTTATCTGGAACCCACGGCAAGAGTTAACGCCGTAATCGATACAGATACCATCTGTAATAACGGGGCAATAAATATAAGTTGGTCCACCCCAACTATACCAACGTCCGGCATTGTTTTAAACGTTACCATCATAAATCCCTACCCGGTGGAAATCACCAATTATACCGGAGGAACTGGTCTTCCGGTCAGTGCCCTTATTTCGAACTCCCTCAACAACTCCGGTGACACCGCCAGAATGATAATGTATGTAATCAGCCCGGTGCTGCTCGACAGCTTCAATAACCAGAAGTGTCCGGGCGTAAACGACACAATCAGGGTGTGGATTAACCCAACTCAAAGGGTTATTCCTCTAATTGATGATCCGAGAATTTGTTCGGCTACTACAACAGATGTGTTACTGACCACCCCGACAGTAATGACTAAGGGACAGATACTGTTTGATTACAATATATCTCTTACCGGACTTCCCGGCCAGCTTAGCGGAAATGAAATTCCACAGACGGGATTATTACCAGGTTCGAGATTACAGTTTAATTACACTAACAGTTCCGACACTATCCAATCGGTTTATTTCAACATCACCCCAAGGGTAACCGAACTCGGATGCGCTGATGGTGTGGTTTATCCGGCTGAAGTAAAGGTGCATCCGCTTCCAATTCTCGACATAATAGTTACAAATCCGGTAACCTGTACAGGCGGAAATGACGCAGCCCTGATGGCAGTGCTTTCGAAAGGTGCCGCTCCATACCAGATTTTCTGGACCGGACCGGATGAGTGGACAGCAACTAATATAATCGAAGCGACAAATCTCTTTGAAGGTCTTTACGAAATAACAGTCACAGACTCCCTGGGCTGTACCAATATGGAATCGCTGACTATTTTCAGAACCATGGAGAACATCAGGTTCTCTTCTCAGCTCAAGGCACCCAATTTCACCTATAATCTTACATGTAACGGCTCAAATGACGGTGAAATAGACTTCTGGGTTACAGACGGAACCAGTTACCCGTACGACTATTGGATCACTACGGCTCAGGGTGACACCCTCTGGAGTGGAATGCTCAGCGGAAACAGGGTACTTTCCGATACAACCACTTTCAAAAAATTCACGAATCTTTCTGCAAGACAATACATCCTTAATCTCAGGGACGTAAACGGCTGTATGAGCTATCGCTCAGTGTTTGTCTCACAGCCCCCGCCGATGGTTATCAATAAAGCTGCACAAACTTATGAAGGAGGCTTTAATATTACCTGCCGCGGCAGAACCGACGGCTCGGCATGGGTTGTCTCCACTACCGGCGGTAATGTGGGTCCAAAGACATACGAGTGGAGTACCTCGCCGCTATTTCTGGCAGGTGAAATTACCCCCGGGCCTCTGCTTGAAAATGTTGGGGCCGGCACTTATTATATTAAGGCTACCGACTCGATGGGGTGCGAGAAAATCGACAGTATTACACTAATCGAACCTGATGGCATTGAGCTTATCAACACCACTCTGTCGTTCAGCGCCGACAGCGCCTACAACATCTCTTGTTTCGGCGGAACCAATGGTTCCATCGCCCTTGAGTTCGGTGGTGGTGCAGGCCCGTACACTTATAACTGGTTGAATTTCCCGGCCGGTGCAAACATTATTCCCGGCTCAGTAACTCAATCGGGTCTTATCGCCGGCACCTACGACTTAGAGGTGGAAGATGCCAACGGCTGCGACCGGCCTTATAGCTTTGTGCTCACTCAGCCCGATACACTTGTAATTACCCCGGCTCTATCGTTTACCTTCGACAATGCCTTTAACATTAACTGTTTCGGCGGAACCGGGACCATCGATCTGACAGTCACCGGCGGAAGCGTCGGAAACTACAATTACCTGTGGACCACATCAGATGGATCAGGATTGCAGCCGGAGCAGCGCGACCAGTCAGGCCTTACAGCAGGAAGCTACATGGTCCAGGTTACCGATTCCAACGGATGCGTGTCGGCAATAACCATTCCTCTTATCCAGCCCGACCCGATTGCAACAGCAGCCGAACCAACCCATATTACCTGCGAATCACCGGTATTTGACAACGGAAGCATCAACCTTACAGTAACCGGCGGAAGCGGAAACTATACATACCTGTGGTCGAATGGCGCAACTACCCCGAACATAAGCGGCCTCACCGAGGGTAAGTATCTGGTTACAATAACCGACAGTTACGGGTGTTCTGCAATTGACTCGGCTGTTGTCAACCTGCCGCCACCTCTGATAATATCAATTTCCGGTTCCGATTATAACAGCTTCAATATCAGTTGCTATGGCCTGTCTGACGGATGGCTTGAGGTTACTACCCTGAGCGGCGAGCCTCCTTACTTCTACTCGTGGACGGGCCCGGACGGATTCACAGCTTCCACAAGCCGTATTGAAAACATAAGGGCCGGTACTTATACTGTTACTGTTACAGATAATAATCAGTGTATTATTTCGGATGTCTACAATGTTACCCAACCTAGTCAGCTTGATATTACAGTGGCTCTTTCGCAGAGCCTCGATGGGATGTACAATATTAATTGCTACGGATCACCAACCGGAATTATTACCCTTGAGGCCGTCAATGGTGTTGGAACACTTCAATGGCTGTGGAGTGATGGCGTTACAACCCCGATCAGGACCGGCCTCCCGGCAGGAGAGTACAGGGTTATTCTTACCGACCAGAATCTATGCGTTGCTGATTCCACTTTAAACCTCAACCAGCCCGATTCAATCAGAATAGCCTTCTCTGTCAGAGACCCAATGTGCTACGATAATCCCGATGGTGACATACTTGTTGAAGTGACCGGCGGAGTTCCGGGGGCTGCAGGTTACCAATACCTGTGGAATGATAACACCACAACACAGGACAGGATTGGTGTTCTTCCCGGGTTCTATAAGCTAACAGTAACCGATTTCAACGGATGTTTTGCCAGAGATTCTGTCAAGTTAGAGCCGGTACGTGAAATATGCCTTGACATACCAAATGCATTTTCCCCTAACGGTGACCTGATCAACGATTTCTGGAATATGGGTATGACATATCTTTACCCCAATATGGAAGTGACGATATTCAACCGCTGGGGCGAAACGGTATGGAGGTCGACTCATACCATTATATAATTAATCTTAACAACGGAAGGAAACTTGTTTTAGGTAATGTTACAATTGTCAGATAAATATTACAGGCGCAAACTGGTTCAGCGGACAACATTGTTTCTTCTGTTCATGTTAGTTCTGTCGGGCAGTTTGACATTTGCCCAGCAACTTCCTGTTTTCAGCCAGTATCTTTTCAATAAGTTCCTCATAAATCCCTCGGTTGCCGGCAGTGACGGGTATACCAGCTATAGCCTTACGGCCAGGGAACAATGGGTGGGGTATTCGGGCGCTACAAGAACATACTCACTGAGTGCACAGACAAGAGTACTGAAGAAGAATTTCCGGATATCAAATACCGGACGCCGGAGAATATACCGGCCAGGTGCCGATGGAAGGGTTGGCATAGGGGGATATGTTTTCACCGATAAAAACGGTCTTGTACAAAGAACCGGATTTCAGACATCCTATGCTTATCATATCTGGCTCAGACAAAATACCCAGCTCTCATTCGGTCTGGCTCTTTCGGGATACCACTATAAGATAAATGAGAAGGAGATAAAATTTGAGGACCAGAATGAACCCTGGCTTACCAATGATCTCAGAAGGGGAATATTTGTCCCCGACGCCAACTTCGGGGTGCATGTTATGAATTCTGCCTTCTCGGCCGGCTTCGCCATTGAACAGTTATTCCAGTCTTTCGGGAAGTTTGGTAGTGAAGCTTATAATAATTTCAGAATGATGAGGCATTACAACTTCTTTGCTAACTACAATTTCGAAACAGGTTTATACACTGAATTGCAGCCCTCGGTTCTGGTAAGAATGTCGGAGCAGGTAAGACCTCAGGCTGATATTGGTCTGACTTATATATTCAAAAGCGAATTCTGGGCCGGCGTAACCTACCGCACCGGGGCAGCATTGATTGCGAACATGGGCTTTCAGTATGAGAATCTTTTCTTCGGCTACTCATTCGACTTTACAATGCAGGAGATACAAAGCATTACCTACGGCACCCATGAGTTTACGATTGCCCTGAAATTTGGCGACCCCCGTCGTAAATATCGCTGGCTCGACAGGTATTGATTTGCAGTGTAAATTTTTCAGTCATACTTTTTTAAAGTAGAAAGTCAGGGAACTGCTTTTCGTTACATCAAAAAGCGACAGGCCCCAGAACCAGTATCCTTTTGCCATTCCTATAAGGAGAGGAAATCTGCTTTTTCTGTTTTTCTCGCTCAGTACCGGAACATATAATGAGTCGAATGGCATAATGGTAACTCTGATAAGACTGAAACCGTAACGGCTTATGAGCGAGTTTAATGTTTCCCTGTTGAAATGCCACAGATGTCTCGGAGCATCAAGAGCAGCCCAATCACCTCTGTAATGCTTTGAGTCGGCCGAAACAATATTGGGAACGGCTACTGCCAGAATACCGGTGTCATTAAGTGCCTTGTGGATGAACTGGAGGTAACCGCCGGGATCATGAATATGTTCGAGCACATGCCACAGGGTAACCACGTCAAATCCGCCTGAACTTATATCTATCTCGCCTGGCGACGAAGCAAGCTTCGCTTTGTTTACCTGCAGGGCGTAATTTCTGGCATCTTCGCTAACCTCAATGCCTTGAGCCTCCCATCCGATGCTTTGCATCTTACTGACAAAATGACCAGTGCCGGCACCGATGTCAAGAAGGCGGCCATTTCTTTTGTTCGTAATTCGTTTAAGAGTTCCCGATTTTACTCCCAGCATTATTTTCCTTACAATACCATACAGCATGTCAGTAAGAGAACCGCTACCTCCGGTGTGGGATATATATTCCGATGATTTGTAATACTTGTCGATTACACCGGCCTCCGGGGCTTCCCCCGTAAACATGAATCCGCATTGTTCGCATTCCAGGACAGGAAACTCCTCATTACTTACAAGGTGATCTCGGGCAATGCATACCCTGATGAAAGAGGTATGCTGGCATATCAGACAGTAATCTTTTTCAGGCATCATCCACTCCTATACCTTCTGATTAGGGTCGAACCCACAAAACCTGCCGTTACCAGGAACAAAATAAGTGATCCTGCCAGCGACACCCTGTTTCCTTTTGTGAAGGAGGAGGGCTGAAACGCAAACCTGATTTCATGTTCACCCTCAGGTATGACAAGGCCTCTTAGGATATAGTTTACCCTGAAATGGGAAACCGGATTGCCATCAATATATGCCTGCCAACCGGCAGGATAGTAGATTTCTGAGAATACAGCGACTCTTTTTTCAGAAGAGAACGATTTGTAGATCAACTCATTTGGCTTATAGGAGGTAAGTATGATTTCTTCCTCATTAAGGGGAGCAGCATCGCTGCCGGAATCTGACATAGCCCTGAACTCTTCAGTGACGAGTACTTCTCCGGGTTCCAGTCTCCTTAGTCTTGCCAGTTCCTCATTTGAGTCGGCTACATATGAAATCCGTTCAGGAAACCATGCATTTCCGACAGCGTATGGATTTGTTATTGGATTTGCTGCGGGGTTGTAGATGATGTACTTAGTATTCAGCATGTTAATGGAATTCAGGGTTTTAAGGGCCGATTCAAGGCCGGCTTCGCTTTGGGCGTTGCTGAGGGCTCCGATGAACATTTGAATCTCGCTCATCATTACTGAATCAATAAGTTCCTGATACCGCTTGAGTTTTGCACCATGGTAGCCGCCTATCGACTGGTGGTAATATGAAGTAGTTGCATCGTTGAATGGACTTACTGACAGGTTCAGTACTCTTTTTACCGAACTGTCGGCAAGAATGAATTTGTCAGCCTGGTTCGCACTGAAGCTGCGGTTGAATTGTGATGGAGATACGAATTTCCCGGGTCCCAGATATCTTCTGTTTACGGGCCACATATCGGTGAGGATGAGCAATGCAAGCACCGGGACCAGCATCTTCAAACTGATTTTTTCATTAATATAGAGCCAGATCAGCGCAGCGGAAGCGATCACAAATACCAGTGATCTGAATGCATCACCCCTCAGCATCTCTTTCCTGTCGGCTATCATTGCACTTCTCAGCCAGTCGGGTATCTGTCCCTCTTCAAAAGCCGAGACGAAAGAACCTGCAAGTCCGGGAATCAGAATAAAAAGGAGTAAGGTGCCTCCGGTGACGATGGTTGCCCATTTGAGTCCTTTCATAAGATCCATCATGGCAATCGAACCCCTGAGTACCCCGTTAAGAGTCAGGAACCCCATAAGCGGAATAGCGAATTCGGCTATCACAAGTGTCATGCTAACAGCTCTGAACTTGTTGTATCCGGGGATATAGTTCATGAATAATTCGGTGAACCATAACAGGTTTTTGCCCCATGCCAGGAGTATGGAAAGGACTATTGCGCTAATCAGCCACCATTTATCCGGGCCTTTAAGAACAAATATGCCCAGGACGAAAAGGAAGAATACCACAGCCCCGACATACACAGGTCCGTCAGTGCCAGGCTGTGTTCCCCAGTATTTGGGTAACTGATTGATTGCATCGGCAGCATTATTCTGACGAAGAGCCTGGTATGTTTTTGAGTCGGTGGAGAAAGGTTTACTGGCTCCTCCCTTGAATCCCGGTATAAGAAGTGTCATCGTTTCGTCGATTCCATAGCTCCACTGGGTCGCATACTGAATATCAAGTCCGGTACTTGTCTCGTTTTCTTTGGAAACCAACTCTGACTTGCCTCTGATTGAGTATTCACCATATTCATAGGTTGTATAGAGTGCGGCGAAATTAACCAGAATGGCAACTGCGAGAGGGAGCATAAGCAGGGCCGTTGTCTTTAAGAACCCGATAAGGCGTTTCTCCCTGAGGGCGCAGATGAGTTCGGTAAACCCAAATAGTAGTAATACTATAAGGGCATAGTAGGTTATCTGCAGATGGTTTGCCATTATCTGCAGCGAAAGAAACCACGCAACCATAATTGCCCCCGCTATGGCATTTCTCCGGTAGGCGTAGATGATGCTGCCTATCAGGGGAGTCATATAAGCTATTGCATACGCTTTGGTGTTGTGTCCGGCCCCGAGAATTATAAAGTGATATGATGATAACGCAAAGGCCATGGCACCGACTCCGGCCACCCACGGATTCAGGCCGAACAGCAATAGAAGGACATAGAAGCCCGCCATGGTAAGAAATATTGCAGCAACGGGGGTCTTAAACAACTTCAGCACTCCATCGACTGCAGATACCAGATTCCCGCTGAAGTGGGTGGAAATGAGATAAGCCGGCATTCCTCCGAACATTGAATTGGTCCACAATGGCTCTTCCCCGTACTTCTCACGATGCTGGGCAATCTCCCTTGATGAGCTTATGTAAACTGTATTGTCATTGGTTTTTAATCTTTTTCCCTCCAGTACCGGGTGAAAATAGACCAGGGTAATAATCAGGAAAAGTGCAACGTTAACCAAATGTGGGAGGTAACGTGTTCTGAATCCGGTAATCTGCATGGTAACGGGCTTTTTGGTATATTTGTATTCAGCAAATTTATTCTTTTTCGGGAAGAAAGCCATGGGCATCATTCAAAAGCAAACCCTCAAAGGCTCAGTCTATTCATACCTTGGTCTCCTGATCGGGTTCCTTAACATAGGAATTCTTTCTCCCCGCATATTTACAGCCGAGCAGATTGGACTTACACAGGTAATGCTATCGATAGCCACCATACTGTCACAGGTTGGCAATATGGGATTTACAGATCTTGCCAACCGGATTTTTCCCTGGTTCCGTGACAGTCAGAATGCGAACAGGGGTTTTCTTGGTCTGGGCATCCTGATTACAGGCATCGGAACCGTTATAGTGACAATACTTCTTATTATAAATATAGAGAAAGTAATAAACACCAACTCTTCAGGTGATTCCCTGCTCACCGGGTACTCAGGACTACTGCCTGTTCTGCTCATCCTTATTATATGGTTTACATTCTTTGACAATTATGTAAAAATGCTGTATAATGCCGTGCTCGGCACCTTTCTGAGGGATTTACTTATCAGGGGCATTAATCTCACTCTGATAGCATTGTTCTTTTTCAAGCGGGTTGATTTCGATACATACATTCTTCTATATGTTCTGAATCAGGGCGTCCTCCCGATAGTGATACTTATAATATACCTGTACCGTCGTGGCGAACTTGTTCCGGGCCGTTTCTGGGAGTGGATTGACAGAAAGATGGCCAGGGAGCTGATAAGTCTGGGATTTAACGGTTTGATAGTAGGATTCAGCTGGATTGCCGTCACTAACATTGACAAGTACATGATCAACTACTATATTGGTCTTGATCAGGCAGGAATCTATTCCGTCTCTTTTTATTTTGCCACAATAATAATGATTCCCGGCAGGTCACTGGGAAAGATTGCCGTACCACTTATTGCTGACGCCTGGAAACGAAATGACCTGAAAACAGTTTCTGATATTTACACCCGGAGTTGTATAAACCAGATTGTTATAGGAACCCTTCTGGTAGCGGGTATAATCGGCAACATTGGCAACATTTACCGTATTTTACCGGGAGAGTATGGGGGCGGGGCCTGGATAATTATTCTTATCAGCCTGGCAAACTTTGCCAGTAATGCCTCCGGAGCCAGTTTGTATGTAATAGCAGCTTCAGGGTTCTACAGGTACCAGACATGGCTGATGTTGTTTCTGATTGTTA
>VGGM01000003.1 GCA_016868515.1 Bacteroidota bacterium
CACCTCCCGTGAACATGGCTCCTTCCGAGACCAGTACTACGGAGTATTTGCTAGGATTAAGGTTACGGTCCTCAACGAGAAGCTTTGTGAGTTGTTCTATATCAAATTTATATTCCGGAATAACACACCGGTTGGCAGCACCGGCCATCGTGGGAAGCATAGCTGTGAAACCGGCATAACGCCCGAATACCTCCAGCACCATTATCCTTTCGTGTGAGCCTGCCGATGTCCGAAGGCTGTTGGTCATCTGTATTGTCCGGGTAACGCAGGTGCTGAAGCCGATACAGTAATCGGTTCCCGGCACGTCGTTGTCCATTGTCTTTGGAATAGCCACCACTTTAACGCCCTGCTTGTAAAGGTGCACCCCATAACTTAGTGTGTCGTCACCACCGATTGGAATCAGGAAGTCAACCCCGAGCCACTCAAGGTTCCTGATCACCTCAGGGGTAAGGTCGTTAATGTCGTTAGCATATTTATCCTTAAGATGCTCAGGCACACCGTCTTTAGGAACATGACTTGGCCTTGTGCGTGAGGTATGAAGAAATGTGCCGCCGGTACGTCCGGCCTTATTAACCAGGTCATCGGTAAGTATCTGGTAGCAGTCTGAATTGTCGGCCTTCTGGTCTCTTTTCAGTTCCAGAATACCGGCCCAGCCGCGCCTCAGGCCAATAACCCTGAAACCTTCCCTGTTTGCTCTGATTGTAACCGCCCTGATGGCCGGATTCAGGCCCGGAACATCTCCGCCTCCCGTTAGAATTGCAATTACCCCTCTGATCTTCTTCTGATTAACCATAACTTCTTCGTTTATAAGTTCATTCCATAATAAGTTCCAAACAGGGCATAAAAGTATTGCTTTTAGAATATTATCCCAACAGATATAGCCAATTAGTAGTAAACGGGCATAAATATGGCCTGCAGGGTATAATTTGTTAACTTTGGGGAACTTCGCAGTGCCGGCCTGCGGTTATCGCAAGTACCATGAGAACAGAGAAGAGGGAAAAAACAGCGGCGGAAGCCTTTATGAATGGATGGAACTGTGCACAGGCTGTAGTTAAGGCCTGGCCTGAACTGTACGCGGGATGTGAATCGGCCGCACTGAAACTATCGTTTGGTTTTGGCGGCGGTATGGGCAGGCTGCAGGAGACATGCGGAGCGGTAACCGGTGCATTCATGGTTATAGGCCTTTTCAGGGGTTCTGAGCATCCCGACGATGCAGCCAGGGATATTTCGGTGCTGGAGATCCGGGAATTCAGGCGTAGATTCAACGAACTGCATAATAGTCTGCGGTGCATTGATCTTATCAGGGTCGATCTGAACACCGAGGAAGGCAGGGAGGCTCAGAAGAGGCCGGAGGTGAAGGAAAAGACATGTCTGAAGTGTGTAACTGACTCTGTTAGAATACTGGAGGATATATTGCTGAAGCGATAGCGATGGAACAGATTAAGACACCCGTGGGGAGGGTTCTTGTTTCCGGTGCCACCGGACTTACGGGCAGAGCTCTTACACCCCTGCTTAAAGAGAGCGGTTACGAGCTGGCTGTTCTGTACAGAAAGGAAAAGCCTCAAACCGGCGATAACTGCTACCGGTGGGATCCCTCATCGGGTTATATTGAGCCCGGAGCCCTCAATGGAATTACACATATAATACACCTTGCAGGGGAAGGGATTGCTGACAGGAGGTGGAGCACCAGAAGGAAGAGGGAGATAGTTGATAGCCGTGTTCAGGGTGCAAGGCTTATATTCGATCATACAATGAGGGAGGGGAAGGGAGTAAGATGTTTCATCTCCGCATCGGGAGCCGGTTATTACGGGAGTATAACCGGAAAGAAGATATACACCGAGGAAGATCCTCCCGGTTCTGATTTTCTTGCGACCACATGCGTAAAATGGGAAGAGGCTGCCGACATGTTCAGGCATTCAGGTATAAGGACCGTAAAATTAAGGACCGGAGTGGTACTTTCGGGCAAAGGGGGCTTTGTCGGGAAAATAACAGCTCCTATGAAGGCAGGAGTGGCTGCATGGTTTGGTGACGGGATGCAATACCTGCCCTGGATACATATTAATGATCTTTGCCGTATCTACCTTAAGGCTCTTGATGATGATTCGATGGAAGGCCCCTTCAATGCGGTTGCCCCTGTTTCGGTTACCCAGAAGGAGCTTGTTTCCATACTGAGAAAAAGGAGGCGGCAGCCGGCGATTCCGATCGGGATCCCTGCTTTTGCAGCCAGACTGGCTTTTGGTGAGATGTCATCAGTTCTGCTCTGTGGAAGCAGGGTTTCAGCATCAGCACTCGAGGCTGCGGGTTTCAGGTTCCGCCATCCCTCTCCGGCAGAAGCCATCGAAGCACTCTGACTGTTACCTGAAGTTAAGTACCGGAAAGAAAATCCCGTCCCGAACCTCAGTTTTCCTTATAATGCTCTTCCCGTTGAAGCTCATTTCAACCCGGTAGATTCCCGGAATAGCCCTGTTTGTGTTCCAGTAGAGTTTGCTGATACCAGTGGCAGGCTTTATTTCACGCCTGAAGACCTCTTTGCCGTCGCTGTCGGTTATGGTAAGTATTGCACCTCCCGGAGTATTATCCCTGAAATAGTACCATATCTCAAGTCCGTTGGGCTCATTGGGTGTTCGCAGGTGATTGCTGCCGGTCATATGGTAGTTACCCCATGATGCCTGCTGTGAATAGTTCATTTTTGGTTTGGGTTCCACCTCGAACAGGAAGAAATCTCCGGCTTCAACTTCTGCCGTGAACTGCTGCAGCGGCGATATGTCGGTAATCCAGGCTGCCCTGCCATAGGTTCCAACAATAAGGTCATTCTCGCGGGGGTGTACTGTAAGGTCGCGAACAACCGCCGGTGGCATATTTGAACGGAGCGGCTGCCATTTGCTGCCTCCGGTCAGGCTTACAAATACTCCCTTGTCGTTACCTGCAAAGAGGAGGCCGGGGTTCTTTCTGTCCTCGAAAATGACATTCACCGGGCTGTCGGGAAGATCTGATGAGATATCGGTCCAGCTTCTTCCGTAATCAGTGGTCTTGTACAGGTAGGTATTGAAATCATCATTGTGGAATCCGTTTTTGGCAACATAGGCGGTTCCGGCATCATGCCATGAAGCAAAGACCGACATTACCCACCTGTCGGCCGGTGCGCCCAGCCTGGTGAGGTTGTCAGTAGCCTCATACCATTCTGCTCCATGGTTTGTTGTTATATGAACATGCCCGTCGTCGGTGCCGGCCCAGATAACTCCCGGCTTAACGGGAGATTCCGATATGGTGGTGATTGTACAGTACATTATATGCCCGGTTCCGGCTATCTTAACCCTGTCGTTGTCGGTAAGGTCGGGACTTATCTCCTCCCATGTATCGCCCCTGTTGAACGAGCGGAGCAGTTTTTCCCCGCCGGTGTAGAGTATTGAGCTGTTGTGGGGAGAGAGTACAAGAGGGGTTACCCATGTATACCTGTAGGGATCGGCACCTGCCGGCGGAACCGGGGCAATCGGAACCCTCTCACCCTTAAGCTGATCGACACGGTGATGCGACCCGAACTGAGTGGTGAAGTAGAGCCACCTGTTATCTTCAGGGTCTACCCTGCAGTACATTCCATCCCACATGCCTACGATAACCCAGTCGGCCAGGTTTACCTGTCCCGACCAGCTGTTCGAAGGGCCCTTCCAGGTTTCATGATCCTGAAGTCCTATATAGATGTTGTAGGGTTCTGCATTATCAACCTCAACGTTATATATCTCACCCAGCGGAAGCTGATAATAGTGATTCATGCTCAACCCTCCGTCCCAGGTACTGTAAATTCCTCCGTCGGAGCCCAGCAGGATATGCCTTGGATCGTCGGGGTTTATCCAGAAGGAGCGGTTATCACCGAAATTGGTCCTGAACCTGTCCTGATTGCGTCCCACCGGCCATGTTTTACCGCCATCGAGGGTATAGAACATGCCAACACCCACAATGTATATCTTGTTGTGATCAACGGGATCAATGTAGATTCTGTTGAAGCTGTAGGCGGCCTTTCCGCTTACATCAACGGCTGGGTCGCTTATTCTTTTCCAGCTTTTTCCGGCGTCGAAGCTTTTATAAACCTCTCCTCCAATGACGTTATCGAGCGACCGGTCAGTAAATACATCAAACGGAGGCAGCTTGTCCGGATCAACGCCGGGTTTCAGGCTGAGGTTCTGCACTACGGCAACCAGAATATCGGGATTGGCCCTGTGAATATCAATGCCTATTCTTCCGAGCGGTACATCGGGCAAACCGTTCTTTAGCATGGTCCACCTTACCCCTCCGTCGGTTGTTTTATATATCCTGCTTTTCATTCCACCAGGCTCATATGTCCATGCAGTACGGACCTTTTCATACGCAGCGGCATAAAGAATGTCGGGGTTTTTCCTGTTTAAGGCAAGATCTATAATACCCGTTGCCTTGTCAATGAAGAACACCCTGTTCCAGCTCTTACCACCGTCGGTGGTCTTGAAAACTCCCCTGTTCTCATCTTCAGAGAAGAGCCCGCCCATTGAGGCGACATATACAACATCGGGGTTTTTGGGGTGGATCACAACTTTTGAGATATGATGTGTATTATTGAGCCCCATATTCTGCCAGGTTTTGCCGGCATCGGTTGATTTCCAGACTCCGTTCCCGTAATAAGACGACCGGGCATTGAAGGTTTCCCCGGTTCCTGTCCATACTATTTCCGGATTTGAGGGAGCCACTGCAATGTCGCCAACTGATGTACTGCCGATGGCATCGGAAATGCATTCAAAGGTGGTGCCGTTATTGACGGTTTTCCAGACTCCCCCTGAGCGCGGACCGACGTAAAAGGTGTATTTATGCTTCGGGCCCGGGTTTTCCGGTACTGCTATACTTCCAACCCATGCACTGATTCTGAATGCGCCAAGGTTTCTGTATCTGAATGCCTCAAACGGATCTGCTCCCGGAACTGAAGGAGGCACCTGCTGTCCGCTAAGTGTCAGGCCGAACACAATAAGTGTTAATACTACATTTATTATTCTCATAGCTGTGGTTCTATAGTCTCTGATTTATGTGGATTATCAGATTCCTCCTATCTGCATATCAATGACCCTGAATGTCGGGGAGGCAAATGTTCGGTTCCTGTCGATATCGTTTCCGGTCATGTCAATGCCGTTTAGTATTGATGCTGCTGTTCCGGCGATGGTCAGTCCCTTTACCGGGTGGGTAATCTCTCCCTTTTCGATCCAGAACCCTGTAACGCCACCGCTGAAGTTACCGGTTACCGGGTCAATTCCATAACCTGTCACCCCTTTCAGAAGCAGTCCCCGCGGAGTCCCGGCAATTATTTCGTTTCTTGAGTATTTTCCGGGTTCAAGATATATGTTATGTGTACCTATGCCCGGCATTGAGGTAAAGCCTCCGCGGCTTGCATTGCCGGTGCTGACAGTACCGGCCCTTCTGGCTGCGGCAGTGTTGTAGATAAAGGCCCTTGCCACGCCGTTTTCCACCAGTTTGCGTTTCGATGTTGGTACTCCTTCTCCATCAAAAGGCCGGCTGGCCATACCCTTTTCAAGTGTTCCGTCATCATATATTGTAATTAGCCCGGATGCGAACTTCCGGTCAAGTGATTTTCCCAGAAAACTTGCGCCCTGGTTTACTCTTTCCCCATTTAGAGCCTGTATTACTCCGCCGAAGAGTGAGCCGGCCACTTCGGAATCGAAAATTACGCTGGCCCTTTGAGTTTTAACCATTTTAGGATCAATGAGTTCATATGCTTCACGTGAAGCGGTGGCAGCAATCTCGTTAAGCGGAAGAAGGTCGGCGAAAAACCTTCTTGAGCACGATTCACCCCCGGTGTTCTTCTGGTCGCCCTTTTCGGCTACCACGCTAACGCTTAGTGAGCAGGCCGATGTTTTATACGATTTTGCAAAGCCGCTGGAGTTTGCGATAAATACCTCCGTTTCACCTTCGCCGTAGCCTGCTCCCGAGCTTTTTGATATTCTCGGATCCTTGAGTGCAAGAGCCTCGAGGTCGAGTGCCATATTTATCTTCTGATCCATTGGCACGATTGCTATTTCGGGGTCAAACAATCCGGCAACAGCGGCCATTCCCGGGTCAGTCGGAAGCACGTTGAATTCATCCGGTGTAGTGAGTTTTGCGAAGGCTATTGCCTTCATAATGGTATCATCAATTGCCTTGGTGCTGAAGTCATTGCAGTGGCTGAATCCGGGTCGGTTGCCGGAGAATACCCTAACCCCGACACCTGCCGATGCAGCCTCCTGAATTGTTTCAATTTCGGAATTGAGCACTCTTACCGTAAGCCGCCTGGATGATTCAATATACACTTCAGCTGCATCGGCTCCGAGCTTCAGGCATCTCTGGACCAGTTTTTCCGATAGATCCTTATAATTCATTTCATTTGGTTTTAAAAGTTTAACTTCAGGCTCTGCTTCCGCCTACATTAATACCCCTAATTCTTACCGTAGGCTGACCCGCGGTTACCTCGGCGTTTTGACCCTTGCCGCAGATACCGGGCCCGAAATCGAGGTCGTTGCCCACGGCATCGATGTTTGAGATCACGTCCAGGCATGAACCAATAAGGGTTGCTCCCTTCACCGGCTTTGTTTTCCGGCCGTTTTCAACGAGGTAGGCCTCACGGCATGTAAAGTTGAAGACGCCTGTTACCGGATTCACGCTTCCCCCGCTGAGGCTCTGCACGTAAATCCCCTTTTTGGTTGAGGCCAGTATGTCGGCCGGATCACTGTTTCCTCTTTCAATATATGTGTTAGTCATCCTGGGTATGGGCAGAAATCGGAATGATTCCCTGCGTCCGTTGCCGGTTCTTTCCATGCCAAGTTGTCTGGCACTAAGCACATCGGTCATATATCCGAGCAGGACTCCATTCTCGATCAGCACGTTTTTTCTTGCCTGGGTTCCCTCATCGTCAAAGTTTATGGTGCCCCTGAAATTGGGAATGGTACCATCGTCGACCATTGTAAAGAGGTCGCTGGCGACCTTCTGTCCGAGTTTTCCGGTAAACGCACCCACACCCTTTGCAATATTATCGGCCTCGAGCGGATGACCGACGGCTTCATGCACCAGCACACCGCCCCATCCGTTCTGCATGACAACATCCATTATTCCGGCTGGGGCTTCCTCGGCTGCCAGCATCGCAATGGCCTCCCTTGCAGCGTTCTGAGCAACCTGTTCGGGGGTGACGGTTTCGAACATTTCGAAACCTGAATGATAGCTGAGCCGTTCCCTTGCCATGTGCCGGGCATTACCATCGTCACTCATAGCCTGCACAATAAAGAAGAGAAGCGGCAGTTCATCCCTTAGGTAAACTCCCTCACTGGTAGCTACCACGCGGCTTCGTATCTCATCGTAGTAGTCAACCATAGCCATTTTTATTCTCGGATCATAAGAGAGGGCAGCAGCATTTGCCCTTTCAATGATTTCGATTCTCTTTTCATCGGCAATTTCACCAAGGGGACGGGCAACGGTAATAAAGGTGTCACGCGCCGGAGTGACAAGATCGACCGGAGAGACAGTTTTCCCCGACCTGGCAACATAAGATGCCACTTCGGCAGCCCTGATAAGCTTTTCAGGAGTGATCTCATCGGTATATGCGAACCCTGTCTGATTGCCGGAGATAACCCGGATACCGGCTCCCTGGCTTATGCCATACAGGCCGCTCCTGAACTTAGACTCCTCCATTACAATCTGCCTGGATATTCTGTTCTCGATATAGACATCGGCGTAGTCGCCCCCTCTTGCAAGAGCTGCAGCAAGAACCCCTGACAGCGTTTCCCTGTCAATATCCAATCCCTGTGATTTTCCGCGACACGAAAGGAGCTGGGTCATTAATGCGGGAGTTGCTGCAACAAGCAATCCTCCTTTCAGGCTCATACCCAGGAATTTTCTCCTGGGGATGTCCCTGACTTTGAGTTTTTCCATAATGTTTATGTTTTACATTAACGATTAATTATCCTATTGCAAAGTTATCAGAAAATCCCTGTCGGTAAGTAGCCCTGCCCTTGTAGTTATAACCGAAGCCTTGCCTTTAAGCGTGGTCTTGCCATACACCCTTATTGTCCAGGTAACCGTGGTTGATTTTCCGCCCTCGGTATATCCGGTATTCCGCGACAGGGTTCTTGCGGATGTTCCCGGTCTTGTCTGTGCCGGACCGCCTCCCTGGCGCCCCTGCTGTGGAGTTGGCTCATTTATAATCCTGAATGGCTTTTCTCCGGGCTCCGGCTGGTCAAAGCTTATTGCCAGCCTGTCTTCACGTACAATTTTCACGAGATGGGCCTGTCTGAGGGCTGTAGGCAACTGGCCGGTGTTCCTGTAGGTGAAGCTCACCTGGTAATCGGTTGAATCAGACTTATACGCCTTCAGTTTTTTAGCTTCAACGCCCCCCCATTCGAGTTTTGGTAGGTTCTTCACCATTTCCAGGTTGAAGAGGGCCTGATTCTTTGCCCACGGCAGCAGATGCATTGAGGGTGCATTCTGGCCGAAGAACTTTGGGTCCCAACCCCCGCATTCAACTTCGCCATATTCAGGATGTTTCCCCGGAGTCCACTCAATGAAAGCCATTCCACCATTCTCCTGGTCATCCCATATCAGTCTGTCTAATTCATTTATTACACCGTCACCGTTATAGTCTTTTGTCAGCCTTCCTCCATCCCACAGTTCGTCACCGTACCAGATGGACCCGTAATACCAGTAGCCGAAATCGGGGCCATGTCCGAAAAGCGGGCTTCCGCCTCCATAGTCGCTATACACGTCGCCGGCCCGGGTATAACCTGTAATCTTTTTACCCAGTTCATCAAAATATCTGTACCACTTAAGGTCTTCCGGATACATTCTCTCCTCAGAGGGAGATGTTGAAGGGGGTCTAAGATGCATTGGGACCCTTGTATCCATCGAGTTAACAATGTAAACGTTAGGGTGGCTGAGAAGGAATGTCACCACCGATCGGGTCTCTATTTCGCTCAGTGGATACTCTCCGGCCCCTCCCTGCGTCCAGCCTCTGCCGGTAGCCTCCACGCCTGGCATGGGTCGCCAGTTTTCTGGATAGTTGCGATGGAGATCGAGGCCCCCGATTCCATCCTCGTTAATTCTGCCATCACCGTCATTATCGATGCCTTCTGAGGAGACGCGGTAAACACCCTGGCCGGCGGGGACCATCTTCATAAGGCGGCCGGAGGGATCTGCGGGATCGATGATGTAATTCCCGTTAACGGGGTCTTTCCAGCGCATCTGGGTGATAACCCCGTCGCCGTTTATATCGTCCGGACCGTCTTCGTCGAGCAGTCCGTCACCATCGTTGTCATAAGGTCTGACGGTGCTTCGGTTGCTCTGGGCCGTATGCATGTAAAGGTTGTGACCGTCGGGATTGTTAACAGGCCTGAGGTAAAAAGTACGGTTATCGATGAGCCATGTAATCTCCTGATCACTGCCGTAACTTTCGAGAAGAAACTGCATCAGCCACATTACCGACTCCGAACTGGTAACCTCACCGCTGTGACGGTTCCCTTCAAAATAGGCACCGGCCTTGTCAGTATGTTTGCCTGTCTTTTTGTTGGTAATGGTCATTTGGAGGATCGGCCTGCCTTCAAAGCTTCTGGCAACCTCATACAGTTCCACAATATCGGGATACTGACCGGCATACCTTATCATCCAGGTGTTGATAACGTCATTGGTATGGAACTTATCGAAAGCAAGAACATCGCCGGCTTCATATTCCACATGCGGGCTGCGTGCCTTCGGGAAGAAGCTTACCCCATGGCGGTAGCCTTCAACTGTATAGATATTTGTCGACTTGTCGGCTTCCGGCCAAACTTTTGTTTCAGCCGGAATGTAGCCCTGCGACCTTGCCGTGAGCAATCCTGCAAACAGCAAAACGGTAATGTAGATCAGTTTCATAGGTACGGTTTTTAGTCTGGTGGAATTTACACCATTTTTTCCTTACCCGGCTGTCTGGATTGAATGTTTTGGAACACAGGAGAACCACAAGGGCCTCTATCCGCGTTTGGCAATCATTTCAAGCTTAATCTGATCGAGAATCTCTATCATCTTTCCCTCAGAGTTGATTATTTCCTCGCGCTTAAAATCAGACAAGGTTCGGATGACGTTGGCGGTACTCATGCTAATGAAGTCGGCAATCTCCTTTCTCGACACGGGGAGTTCGAAAACCCGGGAATTATAAACCTCCTTTGAAAAGTACAGAAGGACATATGCCACACGACCTGCCAGGTTCTTGTTCCGGATCTCGAGTGACTGAGTGATTATTTTCTGGTTAACCTCTGAAACCCGGCTCAGCATTCCGAGGGCAAGCGACCCGTTTGAAGTGAAAAGTTCCTTCATGAACTGAAGGTTCACAACACAAACCGTTGAATCCTCAAGAGCCGATATCGAATAGCTGTACCTCTCCTCAGAAAAAATGCTCATGTTGCTGACAAACTCAAAGGGTCTGGTAATTGTAATAACCTGTTCATCGCCGTTAGGTTGCCGCCTGAAGATCTTTACCAGCCCCTTTTTCAGGTACTTGAAGTCAACAATTCTGTCTCCCTCAAGATTGATTATATCCCCTTTACGGTAGTTTCTTTCCTCCTTGTTTGCACAAAGCCTCAGGATATTCTCATCATCGAGAAACCTGAAAACCACCTTCCTGAAATCGCAGTTTTCACAAATACATAACCTGAGATCCTTGTCCATGACAGTTTTTTGCAAAAGTAGAAGATATTCGGATAACAAAGTACTTAATTAAGTTGTTTAATGTTTTTAAAGCTAACTTTGAGGTAACATCAGAAAGATGGCATACTTAACCGATTATCACATTCACACCACTTTCAGCGACGGAAAAGCCGAACCGGAAGATTATATTCCAGCCGCAAGGGCAATGGGAATCAGCGAGATAGGATTCTCAGAACATCTTACCCTTACCGATGAAGAACAGGGCTGGAGCATAAACCCTGACAGGCTACCCGAGTATTTCAACAGGATTCAGTCTCTTGCAGTTAAGACCCACGATCCAGTAATCAGAATCGGTATTGAAGCGGATTATTTGCCGGGTAAGGTTGATGAGATCCTTGAATATCTCAATAAATACCCGTTCGACTATGTGATCGGGTCGGTTCACTATATGGGAACCGAAACCGTTGACCTGGGCAGGGAATTCTATACCGGTAAAGACATGCGGCGCATTTTTTCGGAGTACTTTGATCTTGTTGCAGAGGCTGCGTCTACTGGTCTTTTTGATATAATGGCTCATCCCGACCTTATCAGGATATTCGGCCACCGGTTCCCCGGAAACCCCGAACATCTGTACAGGCGACTTGCCCGAAACCTTAAGGCTTCGGATGTGGCTTTCGAGATAAACACAAATGGCATGAACAAACCCCTGGGCGAATTCTATCCCGACAGCCGTTTCCTGAATATATTTGCCGAGGAAGGGGTTCCCCTGTGTATAAACTCTGACGCCCATATGCCATCGAGGCTTGCGCAGCATTTTGATGCTGCATACGCGCTGGCAGCTGCTGCCGGATTCAGGGAGACGGCAGTATTCAAAGGGAGGGAGCGGTTTATGATACCGATTTATGAATAACGCGGAAGGTGCTCAAGAAGAATCTTGACACCAATTGCAATCAGAATCAGGCCTCCGAGTATCTCAACCCGTGAGCCTGTTCTGTTTCGGGCTGCTTTGCCAAGGCGTATTGCAGTCATTGATGCAATGAATGTTACCAGGGCTATCAGGAAACCTGCAATCCAGATGTTTATATTAAGAAGGGCGAAGCTTACACCTACTGCAAGGGCATCGATACTGGTTCCGACAGCCATTGTAACAATACTGGGCAATGAAGTAATATCACCTTTTCTGTCGGCCAGCCCCGGCTCTATACCATTCACTATCATTCTGACTCCCAGGAACGAGAGAAGTGCAAAGGCAATCCAGTGATCAACCGAGCTGACGGCACTGCTGATTACTGAACCGGCAAAATACCCGGCAACAGTAAATGTTCCCTGGAACAGAGCCATAAAGAAAGCCACCTTAAGTGCGGCCCTGAATGAAATACGTTGGTTTACCACACCACACGCAAGTGAAACTGCGAAAGTGTCAAATGACAGTCCCAGGGCAATGGCAACAAGAGTAACAATATCCATCGGGAGTGGGTAAACAGGCTGCAAAAATATTTAAATTTGCGTTCTTTACCGGAGTAACCTGAAAAAAAATGAGAGCTGTAATACAGAGAGTCAGGGAATCGACTGTGACCATCAGCGGACAGGCAACCGCATCAATCGGTGACGGCATTCTGGTTCTGGCCGGCTTTGTGAATGATGATACTAATGAGGATCTGGAATGGGTTGCCGGCAAGGTTTCAAGGCTGCGGATATTTGATGATGCTGAAGGTGTGATGAACCTGCCGGTTTCGGAGACTGGCGGCGAAGTGCTGATTATAAGCCAATTTACTCTTCATGCCCGCATAAAAAAGGGAAACCGCCCCTCCTACATTGAAGCGGCCGGTCCTGAGTCTGCAGTTCCGCTATATGAAACCTTCATCGGGAAAATGGAAAGTCTTCTGCCGGGTAAAATCAGAACAGGCGTTTTCGGGGCAGAAATGATGGTTTCCCTTATCAATGACGGGCCGGTTACCATAATAATCGACAGCAAGAACAGGGAATGACTGACAGGGAAACAAAGAGGTCGGTTCTTATCGTCGCAACATTTGCTGCCTTCCTGACACCGTTTATGGGTTCATCGGTTAACCTGGCGCTTCCTTCAATTGGTGCTGAGTTTGCGACTTCTGCAATCAATCTTAACTGGATTGTTAGCAGCTACATTCTGTCATCGGCCATGTTTCTCCTGCCATTCGGGCGGCTGGCCGATATTGCAGGGAGGAAAAAGGTTTTTTCTGCCGGAATCCTGCTGTTCACCATTTCATCTTTCCTTGTGGTATTTAGCCGCACATTCATCACATTGCTCATCCTAAGGGTATTACAGGGCATATCGAGTGCGATGATTTTCGGAACCAGCATGGCCATTATCACCTCTGTCTTCCCTCCCGGTGAAAGGGGAAAAGCGCTGGGCATAAACGTAACGGCAGTATATTTAGGACTGTCAGGCGGTCCTTTTCTTGGAGGACTGCTTACACGGCTTCTTGGGTGGAGAGCTGTTTTCCTGGTACTGGTACCACTTGGAATGGTATCGCTCATCCTTCTTGCAACCAGGATGAAGGGGGAGTGGGCAGAATCGAGGGGCGACAGGTTCGACTGGAAGGGGTCACTCATGTATGGAGTAGCCCTTTTGTTGCTGATGTATGGCTTTTCAGAGCTTCCGGGTTTAAAGGGGCTCACAATGATAGTTGCGGGGGTGGTTGTTTTTGTATTATTCCTGTTCGTCGAGCGCCGTACGGCAAATCCGGTCCTGAACATTTCGATAATAACCGGTAACCGGGTGTTTGGGTGGTCGAGCCTGGCCGCACTTATTCACTACTCAGCCACAAGTTCCATAGGGTTCTTCATGAGTCTTTACCTTCAGTATATCAAGGGAATAGATCCGGCCAGAGCAGGTCTGATCATGATTACCTGGCCAGTGACAATGGCTCTCCTTTCAATGGCTGCCGGCCGACTATCCGACCGGATTAACGCGGGGATAGTGGCATCGGCCGGCATGTCGGTTACAGCTGCCTCTATTTTTCTCATGTGTTTCATAACTGAAACAACCCCTGTTTACCGAATAATTGTTTTGCTTATTCTGACAGGTGGTGGTTTTGCCTTCTTTTCTTCGCCCAATTCAAACGCCATAATGAGTTCTGTTGAAAAGAGGAACCTGGGCCTGGCATCGGCAATAGTTGGCACTATGCGCATGACAGGGCAAATGATGGCCATGGGAATTTCAATGCTTCTTTTTGCCCTGTTCCTTGGTGACAGCCCTATTATTCCTGGCAATTACAGCTCATTTCTGGCTTCAATGAAGACAGCCCTGGTTATTTCAGCGGTGCTTTGTGTTCTTGGTGTATTTGCTTCACTTGCCCGCACGCCGTCGGGAAAAAACAACAAGAATTCCTGAACAGCGATACTCAATTCAAAAAAGCGTTATATTGAAGCCCGCAATTACCGGGTTTACATCCGCAATTATTTGAAATAAAACGGCTGGCAATGACGAAATTATATGAAAAACTGATTCACGGACACCATTCATTCAGGGGAATAGCGGCAGGACTGGCGAAGGTTAAGACGGTGGCCGGATCATCAGACAGGAAAAGAGCAGCAGCGGGGCTGTTTCCGCATCTCGATTTAACGACCCTCAACAGTACAGATAACAGTATTACTGTATCCTCACTTGCCTCGAAGGTAAGGACCTTCGGTTCCTCATTCCCCGGCATGGCAAATGCAGCTGCCGTATGCACATGGCCGAATTATGCGGGAACTGTAAGCAGTATTCTGGGTGGAAGTGGTGTCAGGACTGCCGTTGTAGCTGCCGCCTTTCCCTCAGCCCAGTCATTCCGTGAGGTGAAAATCATAGAGACGTCGCTTGCCGTACAGAAGGGAGCTGATGAGATTGATATTGTAATGCCGCTCGGATTATTCCTCGAAAAGAAGTACGATATGGTGGCTGCTGAAATAAGGGAACTTAAGGATGCTGCCGGTAATGCGACCCTAAAGGTTATTATTGAAACGGGGCTCCTTGGTTCCCCGGAAAACATTTACACGGCTTCGATTATAGCAATGGATGCCGGCGCCGATTTTATAAAAACCTCTACCGGAAAGTCAGCAGTATCAGCAACACCCGAGGCAGCCTGGGTAATGTGCATGGCAATAGGTTCCTTTTTCGGGGAGACCGGGATAAGAGTTGGGTTTAAGCCGGCCGGTGGCATTTCAGGCGTTGACGATGCTCTGATATACTATCACATTGTTGGTGAATTGCTTGGCAACGAATGGCTTAACCCCGGGCTGTTCCGTATTGGCGCAAGCAGGCTGGCAAACAACATTCTAACCGAGGTTTCGGGAACAACCGTTGAATACTTTTAGACAGGCCTGAATGGCAGGAGGGGTAACATGGTCCAGTCG
>VGGM01000004.1 GCA_016868515.1 Bacteroidota bacterium
ACCACCACGGGCTGTCTCAAAGTCGGTTGCCCTGTATGTGGTACGGTCAATTCCGGTTGTAACGGTACGCGCCTGAGCCACAACATCAACCTGTCCGATATCGGCCGCGGCAATCCGCATGGTTACTGTTCCCATGTTAAACGAAGGAGTCTGCCGGCTAAGATCAATACCCTTCACCTCAACAGGTTCGTATCCGATAAACGACACCACAACCCTGTAACTGCCGAATGGCAGGCGGTCGACCCTGTAGCTGCCGTTACCGTCGGATGCCTCTCCCCGGGCCGGCACCTCTGACCCGGCAGGGTAAACAGCTATGGTTGCATACGGTATCTTTTCATTATTGGGCGAACCGGTCACAACTCCTGTAATAGAGCCGGTTTGCGCGACAAGGGGCGAAAAAAGAAGAGAAAGAACCAGGATCGATGCAAATCGTGTTTTCATTTGAAATCGGTTATAATGTTGTTATAGAAAAGGCTCAGCAAAGATAATCAACGGAATAGCATGACAATTGTTCAGGATATATGTAAGGCCTCCTGTCACAGCAGTCTGATGGGAATCCCGCAACCTGAGTAATGATATTTTTACTATATTCGACCAAATATAGCGCCATGTCAAACTTTCCCGATGTTATGAGCAAGATACTGGGGATTGTCTTTATAATCCTGATATTTGCCATTGCCTACGCATACCTGAAACCCCACAGGCTTCACAAAAGAAGACCGGTGTCGACGTTGCTCCTCAAGGCAAGCTATATGCTCTATCTGCTTGTGCTGCTGCTGGTTGTCTTTATGGCTGCATTTTACAGGGATGGTCTCGACAAGGTGTTTCTCGAGATTGAGTTCTTTGCCTTCCTCATTGTACTTTTTGCCCCCACCATTGGCATTTTCGCCCGCAAACTGGGGTACTTCAGCAAGAACAGGGAAAATTACAACTACTTCTTCCTGGTGGTGAACGTGCTAAGCATTATTGCCCTGGCGCTGATGTATGTGTATTAATGGCGTAGGGAAAAAGGGCGTAGAAGGCGTAAGGGACGTAAGGTACGTAGGGGACGTAGGGGACATAAGGGGTTGCGGGTTGCGGGTTACGGGTTACGGGCTTCGCCCTTTGCGGCGCGGCCACCCGGTTGACGGTTACCGGACGCCGGGCGTATGGGTTTTTTCGAACCGGAGGTGACCGTTGTTCGGGAATTACTAACTTTACAATAAACAATAAACCATGACCCATGATTAAAGAAAGACTTATCGGCTACATTGAGGAGAGCATTAAGAAGAGCTGGGACATTGAGGCCCTTTCGAACTACAGGGAGAAGGGGTACACCTACCGTGAGATTGCTGAGAAAATACTGAAGTTACACATCGCTTTCGACGCCTACGGGCTGAAGGAGGGCGAAAAGGTGGCTCTTATTGGCAAAAACTCGGCCAACTGGTGCGTCACATACCTGGCCACTGTAACCTACGGCGCGGTAATTGTGCCCATTCTGCCTGACTTCAAGCCCGAGGACCTCACCAACATTATTAACCATTCCGACTCGAAGGTTTTGTTTGTCGACGACAAGTTATGGGAGTCTCTCGACTATCAGAAGATGCCCGGGATACTGGGCGTATTCTCGCTCGACAGCTTCGGAATGATAACATGCCGCAACGAGGGGGTAAAAAAGGCCTTCGAATCGGTTGGCGGAACCTATGCCACCCGTTACCCCGAGCTGCTCCGTGAGCATATCAGGTTCTCAGACATAACCAACGACAAGCTGGCGGTCATAAGCTATACATCGGGAACCACGGGTTTCTCGAAAGGGGTGATGATTCCGCACAACAGCCTGGCGGCCAACGTCCGCTTTGCGCAGAAGCACATGCCGCTCGAACCGGGCGACCCGGTGGTGTCGTTCCTGCCGCTGGCACACACCTATGGCTGCGCGTTTGAATTTCTCTTCCCCTTCACCTTCGGGTGTCATATCACCATACTCACCAAAACCCCGTCGCCGCAGGTGATTCTTGCCGCGTTCGGAGAGATCCGTCCCAGGCTGATACTCTCGGTTCCGCTCGTAATTGAAAAGATATACAAGAAGAAGCTGTTGCCGGTTATAACAAAACCGCACATGAAGGTGCTGCTGGCCATACCCGGACTCAACAAGCTGTTGCATAAGAAGATACGCGAAACACTCAACCAGAGCTTCGGCGGCAGGTTCAAGGAGGTGGTTATCGGAGGGGCGGCCCTGAATGCCGATGCTGAGAGGTTTTTCAAAAAGATCGGCTTTAAGTTTACGATAGGTTACGGCATGACCGAATGCGGGCCGCTGATAAGCTATGCATCGTGGGATACCACCGAGCTGGGCGCATCGGGCAGGGCTGTCGACACCCTCGATGTGAAAATCGACAATCCCGACCCGAAGACCGGAATAGGAGAAATAATACTTCGGGGCGAAAATGTAATGCTCGGGTATTACAAGAACGAGAAGGCAACACGTGAAATGATTGACGATGCAGGCTGGATGCATACCGGCGACCTCGGGTTTATCGATGCCAAAGGCAATATTTACATTAAGGGGCGCAGCAAGAGTATGATACTGGGCCCCTCGGGCAAGAATATCTACCCCGAGGAGATTGAATCGGTTTTCAATAACCAGTACCTGATACTCGAATCGCTGGTAATTTCGGAAGACAACAAGCTTGTGGCTCTTATCTGTCCCGATTTTGAAACGAAGGATAAGGATGGAATAACCGATGAGCAGATGACAGAGATATTTGAAACTGCAAGGAAACATGTAAACGAGCGGCTTCCCGAGTTTATGGCCGTCAGCAGGGTAAGGATCCATCCCGAAGAGTTTGCCAAGACACCCAAGCGGAGCATAAAGCGGTTCCTTTATACTAAAGAGTAATAACAGTTGCCCGTGGAGAGGCATGTTCTGATAGTGGCCGGCGGAACCGGCCGTCGCATGGGTTCGGCGGTGCCGAAGCAGTTTCTGCTGCTGGCCGGCCGGCCGTTGCTGATGCATACCATTGAGCGGATGCACCTGCTGTGTGGCGGTTGCGGCATAACAGTTGTGCTGCCGGGTGAGTTCAGGACCATGTGGGAGGGGTTATGCAGCGAACACCGGTTTGCTGTTCCGCATATTGTTGTCGATGGGGGCGAAGAACGGTTTTATTCCGTGAAGCGCGGACTGGAGAGTATTACGGGCGACTGCCTGGTAGCCATTCACGACGGGGTGAGACCGCTGGTTTCGGCCGGTACTGTAAGGCGGTGTTTTGAAGAGGCGGCAAAGAGCGGTGCTGCAATTCCGGTTGTGGCTCCGCCCGAATCGGTGAGGATGGTAACGGTAAGGGGCACGATGACGGTAAACCGCGAATCGATAAGGTTGGTACAGACGCCGCAGGTATTCCGTCTTGACCTGATAAGGAAGGCCTATGAAGTGAAATTCAATCAGTTGTTTACCGACGATGCCACGGTTGCCGAGCAGGCAGGCATACCGGTGAGTGTTGTTGAAGGCAACAGGGAAAATATCAAGATAACAACCCCGTTTGACATAATTATTGCCGGGGCGATTATGGAAACAGAAAATGAGAAACTCAATAAATAGGATTAGAGATGAAGAAAACAGTTATTATTCTGATTACTGCAATGATTCTTATCGCTGGCTGCGCTGAGGTAATGAAGGTCCTGGAATCGGCGGCGGTGGCGCCGCTTACCGAACAGGACGTGGTTGGCGGTCTTAAGGAGGCATTAATAACCGGTGCGAAGAATTCGGCAGGCAGGCTATCAGTCACCGACGGCTATTACAGCGACATGGCTGTAAGAATACTTCTTCCCGACGAGGCAAAGGTGATAGTTGACAATATTTCGAAGATACCGGGCGGCGACAAGCTAATAGAGGATGTGGTAATCCGAATAAACAGGGCCGCCGAGGATGCGGCAAAGGAGGTGGCGCCGGTATTCGTTACAGCCGTTACCGGCATGACTGTGTCCGATGCTTTTGGCATTCTCAGGGGTGCTGACAACGCGGCCACTGAATACCTGCACCGCACAACCTATAACCAGCTATATTCTCTTTACAAGCCGAAGATAGAAGCATCGACACGCAAGAAGATTGTTGCCGGAATATCAACCAGCGAGTCGTGGGAAGCCCTGACCGGCAGGTGGAACAGCTTTGCAGGAAGCGTGGCAGGCAGGCTTGCCGGGTTTAACACGGTAAACACCAACCTCGATGATTTCCTTACCCGCAAGGCGCTTGACGGTCTTTTCATGAAGGTTGAAGAGGAGGAACTGAAGATACGGAAGGATGTTTCTGCGCGCATAACGCCACTTTTGAGGAAGGTTTTTGGTTCCCTCGACACAAAATAGATAATGCCGTTGGAGGAGAGGAGGGTTTTTGGATATAAGGGCCTGGAGGTTAAGACTTCAGGAAGGGCCGGTGATGATATAACCCGACTGCTTTCATCTGCCGTAATGGGCGGTGAGGGCGGTATGCAATACACCATTCGTGACATACCGGCCATACTGAAGGGTTACGGCAACAGGATGAGGTTCATTTCGCTTTGGAGGAACCTTTCGCTTGCCGGGGTGATTGGTGCCTGCGCACGGGAGTGCAGGCTTACGGGTACAGCGGTACCTGCAACTTTTCTGAGGTTTTTGTCGTTCAGGCAGTTATACCAGACTGAAAACCCCAGGCGGAAGGGGAGGCAAAAGGCTCGCCAGGGCTCAGAGGGAGAGAGTTTCAGGCAACAGGCCCTGAATATGTTCAGCAAGCCACATATGCTTGGATTTGAGGGAGTTGAGAAAAGCGACAGGCACCTTTTATATGCCTTTGTGGAGGCGCGAAACGAGCGAACCAAAAACATCATCCAGGAGGCGGGTTACGAGTATATCAGGTCGTTTCTAACAGTGGCCTTCAGCCGGTTCAGGCCTGTTGCCTCTGGCTCAGTGTCTCCGGCAACGACCGATGACAGGCCGGTGATAAGGAAGCTTGTGCGTGATTTCTACAGGCGGTATTCATTTTACTTTGACGACACGGCCTTCGCCCGCGGTACATGGTATTTGCTGCGTGAAAACGGTCGCATTGTTGCAGGGGTAAATGCCATTCCCACCGAATTTGTAATTAAGAATGTGCCTGGCGTATGGGGCTGGATAATGATGAAAATACTGCCCTTCGCACCCTGGTTCCGGAGGCTTTTTCATCCCCGTCTTTTCAGGTTTGTATCGCTGGGATGGTTATTTCATATTCCCGGAAGGGCAGATGCGCTGAATCCCCTGCTTGAATCTGTTTGCGCGCTTTCGGGATGCAACACGGCGCTGACCTGGGCCGATGACAGGGGGCCGTTGTATGAGACGCTGCGCTGTGAGGTTGACCTTGGAACTCTTGACAGGATGCTTAATGCGAAGCCCGGACTGGTATATACCAGATTTACAGGGATGAGCGACAGCGAGAAGGATGCCTGGTATGAAGCACCGGTTTTTTTAAGTGGTTTTGACTTTACCTGATTTAATTACCTTTCAAACAATCCTCCGAGGAGGGCACCTCCCTCTTTACCGGAATTTCTGCCCATCGGGGCCAGGGCCTTCACACCCTGCCGGTGCCCTTCATTGTTGCGAGGAAGAGACCTTCGCCGCCGAAAACAGAGGCCGTCGCCCATTTTCACCTCGAATGAGATGCCCTGTTCCATACAGACCATTGTTCCGGCTTCGGCGATAACTGTTTCGGAGGGATCGAGTTCTATCTCAACGAACTGTATATCATCGCCGAATATCTTGTAGTCAATTTCGTGTGATTTCATAATGTATGTTGTTTAGTGAGTATTTCTTTATGCACCACGAAATTAACAAATAGGTATGTCAGGTGGCCGATATTGATAAAAATATTTATTTTTGCCGCAGCTACGGGTTGTTAGCTCAGTTGGTTTAGAGCATTACCTTGACAGGGTAGGGGCCACTGGTTCGAATCCAGTACAACCCACAATAAAACATCAGACCGGGGGCAATTGCCCCCGGTTCGTTTTTTGCAGAGTCAACAAACTTGTTTGATTGACTATAAGCAAAAAACGAAACAATATTCGCCATTTGGCGAATTGGTCTGATGTTTTATTGTAATGAACACCCAAAAAGGATCGCGTTAGCAATCCAGTCCCCTTTGGCATGTGGAGCGCAGCGGAGTCCCGTACCGGAGGTCGGGAGGGCGCCGGAATATCTGATATCTGATGGCCGATTTCAGCCTGACGATTCTCATCGGGTTTCTTCCATAAGTCACGAATTACCAATCATTCGATTTGCGATGGATGATGGGTAATGGCATCTGCAGATACTTCCAATGCAATGTGGTCAGGTTACCCTGCGTATGCTTTCAGATGATTATACTGACTATTTGTAGTTTTTCACTATATCAATAATGTCTCCGCCAACGGAGAAGGTAACCTCCCAGTAGAGACTCTTTCCAAATGCGGCAATCGAATAGTATGACAAAGTATCTCCCTTTTCGCTGATCACAGGAATCAGACCTTTTGTTATAAAATAGTCTCTGTACCTGTTTGGCATCGTCTCTTTAAGAAATAATAGAAACTCCTCGCTATAAAAGCTATTGCGCGCTGAAATTTCCGGATTATGAATGTATGGATCATATTGTGCTAAAACATTATCAAAAGCGCTAGTCCTGACAATTACAGGAATACCTTCTAAAATGAAATAGCTGATAACCGGGAACCTGGGATTAAGACTAATACTGCCAAAAGGACTCTGCATTTCAACCTTGATGCTTCCTGAAGGGTCTTTGTTTATGACAACATCCACGTAGCGTTCCTTCATTCTGTCATAATCTATCTGACTCTCTGTCCAGTAAGAAAGAATCAGTGAATCCAAAACCGGTCTGCTAAGCTTATTGTATTTTGTCTGACTTAATGTGCAGATTGTGCCTGAAAGAAGTAGCAATACTATCAGTAATATAGTCTTCTTGCTCATAACATGTTGTTTAATATTTCATCAAAACAGGTTCTTTAATTATAAAATGCCCAAGTAGAATCAGCAAAGCCTACTTTGTTAACAGCAACTGCAAAAAGTATTGTAAGAGCTGCAAGAAATCCAAGTATAAAGACTAGCATATTCTAATTAATAAGACCTACAATAAGCTATACAAAACACTAATAAGTATAAATACAATAAAAAATACAATGTTAAATATCACAAACATTCTGATTATTAACCTTCTATCAGCGACTGTCTTTGAAGTTTCATTAATGACATTTAAGTATCTCTTTTTATACGAGAAATATACCAGACTAACAATGTAGCTGAAGACAGCAACCCCTATCAATATGTATTTCGTTGCATCCTTACCTTGAAATACAGCTTTAGTAACTATATCTATAATGAATAAGCCAGTTAGAATGAATATGGTTAAATAAATGGAAAACATAAAACTGGCGATTTCTTTACTCTGTGTTTCATCACAATGATTATTTGCTTGTACAAAAAGCATATAAAATATCTTGTGGGCAAATTGTTTAAATATTCTCATGAGCACTTACTTATTAAAATTTGGTATTACAATGGGAAATGGATACAACCCACCGCGGTAAGGAGGCCGGATCTGATTTCGGAGCTGGCCGGAAAATTCGGTAGCCAGTGCATTGTACTGGCCGTTGATGCCGGCCGGCACAGCCCGATGGCTCATGGAAGGTTTTTGTAAACGGGGGGAAGGTCGCCACCGGAATTGATCTGTTCGATTGGGTTGAGCAGGCTGTACAAAGGGGCGCCGGCGAGGTGTTGTTTACATCGATCGATAACGACGGTACGGGGAAAGGGTTTGCCGTTGAGGCGCTGGCCAAAATTGTCTCCAGTGTAAAGGTTCCCGTTATTGCTTCAGGGGGTGCGGGAAAACCTGAACACTTTCTCGATGCCGTGACAAAGGGCCGGGCGCATGCACTGCTGGCAGCCGGACTGTTCCATTACGGGAAGCTGACGATACCGGATCTCAAGGAGTATCTCAATGATAATGGAGTAAGGGTAAGGAAATAAGGTATGAGGTATGGGGTATGAGGTATGAGGTGCAGGGTACAGGGTGCAGGGTTCAGGGAGGGGGGCGTAATGGCGTAATGGCATAATGACATAGTGGCGTAATGGCATAATGACATAGTGGCGTAGAAGGCGTAAAGGGCGTAAGGGACGTAGGGGACTTAGGGGACTTAGGGGGCAGAAGGGCATATAAGGGTGTAGAAGGCGTAAAGGGCATAAAGGAAAAAGGGTGTATTATGGCGAAAATGAATGGGAAACAATTAAAACGATGAAAACGAATACTGAAAAACTGAAACCTGCAATAATCCAGGATGCTGAAACCGGCAGGGTGCTGATGATGGCATGGGTTAATGATGAGTCGCTGCAGGTTACGCGCGATACCGGGCGTATGACCTTTTACAGCCGCAGCCGGCAACGATTGTGGACAAAAGGGGAGGAGTCGGGTAATATTCTGTATGTCAAAGAGATACTCGACGACTGCGATAATGACACCCTGCTGGTCAAGGTTACCCCGGCCGGTCCGGCATGTCATACCGGCAGCGATACCTGCTGGGGAGAAAAGAATTTACCATATGGTGTATCTGCCGGAGGAGATGCGGAATCTGCAGCCGGATTCACAGCGGAACTGGAAAGCATCATTGAATCGCGTCGCGGTGCCGATCCGGCCTCATCATACACGGCAAAACTCCTTGCCGGCGGTCCGCGCATAATTGCCAAGAAGCTCGGTGAAGAGAGCGCCGAACTTATTATCGAATCGATGGATAACCGCGACGACCTCTTCCTTAACGAGGCAGCCGACCTGCTCTATCACTACCTGGTACTTCTTCATTCCCGTAACCACACCCTTGCCGATGTTGAGGGCATCCTCCGTGAGAGGCATAAATAATACCTGCAGAGTCGCAGTACCGATGCCTGAGAAGCATTTACTGCAATAGCAGATACAACAGGTTTGCCTTACTGTCGGTATGGAACTCGATATTTCCGTTTGATGATGTAAACAGGGTTGTTACACCCGGCCCGTGTCCGGCAATCACGCTGCCACTATGGGTTATCACCCCTATTGTAATGGCTCCGGTTTTATAAATCCTTCCGTATGAATTGTCAGCATCGATTATGGCAACTATGTCTCCGAACCTCAGTTTGTCAAGTCCGTATTCCCTGTTGACCTTTTCATCAAACAACTGAATGTCATAATCGCCTGAATAGACATGGTCGGAACCAAGGCCCGATCCCATGATTTTAGCCGGCACGGTCAGCGCAACAGGCACCCGCAGCTTGCCTGCAGGGGTAATACCCATTCCTGCCCTGGTAAAGGCTTCTATCAGCTGCGGACTCATGTTCATGGTCTTTACATCCTTTACGTTTGTCAGTTCCATGCCCACTCCATACGCGTATACGGCCATTTTATCGCCCGGCAACATGGTTTTAAGCACTTCCGGGTTCTTAAAATCGACCATTACATGTTCCGACCCGCCGTGCTTGCCTATAACCACTCCCGTTGCGCCCTTTGCTTCGCCCGTCAGCACCTTCACTTCGTTGCCGACACACGAGAGGATGTTGAAGGCCCTGCTTTCCGAACCACCGCGGTCGTCAGAATAGTATAGGGTAACTGCAGGTTCAACATGGTCGCCTGCCAGTTTTACCGCTGTATCGCCCGTGCGGTAGTTGAAGGTGACACTTCCGGTGGCCGGCAGTATTGAAACAGTTCCGTCAGCACCCAGGCGGTAAGGTGTTGAGCCGAGCCTTGCCGGGGCAATGGTTCCTACAACTACATTCTGCACAAGGTACTCCTTGTTGTATTCAACTTTTTTGAGGCCTGCGACCTGTCCGGTTACAACCACCGGGAAGATCAGCATGAAAGCAATAATAATAACCGCTGCACGCGCTGAACTGACAGATAATGAATTCATTCGTAACATAACAGGTATGGGGTTTTAAGATTGGTTTATAAATTTGGTCCGTTTGTAAAGATATCATCTTCCCTGAAATTTCCCTGCAAATCCCCATAATTACTGCACTCCCCATAACCCGTGCACTGCGCATTGCTCGGGCCGCAGTCCCCTAACCGATTACCGATTACCTTTCCCCATGCCCCATGCGCGGCGGAGCCGCACTACGCATTTATACCCATCCCCAATCCCTTTTATTACTGCCCCCCGATTGGAGAAAAATCAGTTCCTTTGCCCTGCCGGAAAACCACAATCATTCAGGAGGATAGTATTATGCTGAAGATGGAATTAAACAACCTGAAGACTGAGATTACAGGCAGCGATATTGCAGCCCACCTGCGAAGTCTGGCCGATCACTTCCCGGGTGGCGTTGTGTTCACCACCAGTTTTGGTGTGGAGGACCAGGTTATAACCGACATTATTTTCCGCAACGACATTGACATTGAGGTTGTTGCGATTGACACTGGACGTATGTTCGAGGAGACATACAAGGTTCATTCAAACACCCTTAAGATCTACAAAAAGCCGATAAAGGTGCTGTTTCCCGACCGCGATGAGGTTGAGAAGCTGCTTACCGAGAAGGGGCCTTACAGTTTCTACCAGTCGGTCGATAACCGCAAGGAGTGCTGCCATATACGAAAGGTGGTACCACTCGGAAGGGCTCTTGAGGGGAAGAAGCTGTGGATAACTGGCATCAGGGCTGAGCAGTCGGCGGGCAGATCGTCGATGGAGCACCTTGAGTATGACGAGGTGAACCGGATATTCAAATATCACCCGCTGTTTGACTGGACGCTGAAGCAGGTTGAGGATTACCTTAAGAAGAATCATGTTCCTCACAATGAACTTCACTATAAAGGTTTTGTAAGTATCGGATGTGAACCCTGTACCAGGGCAATCAAACCGGGTGAGGATTTCCGTGCCGGTCGCTGGTGGTGGGAAGATCAGTCGGGTAAGGAGTGCGGACTGCACGCTAAATAGAAAATTACATTGCAATGACACTTGATATTAACAGCAGGCATCTCAGGGACCTGGAAAATGAGGCCATTTATGTAATGCGCGAAGTGGCGGCTCAGTTTGAAAATCCTGTTATACTCTTTTCGGGCGGCAAGGACTCGATAGTTCTTGTTCACCTTGCAAAGAAGGCATTCTGGCCTATGAAGATACCCTTCAGGCTGTTGCACGTCGACACCGGTCACAACTTTGAGGAGACCCTTGTGTTCCGCGATAACCTTGTGAAGGAATTGGGGGTTGAACTCATTGTTGCATCGGTTCAGGAGTCGATCGACAACGGAAGGGTAACAGAGGAGAAAGGGTACAATGCCAGCCGCAACAAGGCACAGAGTATCAGTCTTCTCGATAAACTTGAGCAGCTGAAAATAGATGTCGCCATTGGCGGGGGACGTCGTGATGAGGAAAAGGCACGTGCCAAGGAACGATTTTTCTCACACCGCGATGAGTTTGGACAGTGGGACCCCAAGAACCAGCGGCCCGAGCTGTGGAACATCTTCAACGGACGGAAGCACCCGGGAGAGCATTTCAGGGTATTCCCCATAAGCAACTGGACAGAGCTTGACGTTTGGCAGTATATACTCACCGACAAGGTTGAACTGCCATCGCTTTACTACACTCACCGCCGCAAAATATTCAAACGCGATGGCGTTTTCCTTGCCTGGGCACCTTTTATGATGCTGAAACCCGGTGAGGAGGTGATTGAGACCGATGTTCGCTGCCGCACCATTGGCGACATAACATGCACCGGCGTAACCCTTTCAAAGGCCGACAATCTCGAAGACATCATTGCCGAGATAGCCGCCACCAGGGTTACCGAAAGGGGAGGCCGCTACGACGACAAGCGTTCTGAGGCGGCTATGGAGGAACGCAAGAGGGAAGGATATTTTTGATGGTTCATCAATCCATCAGAGAGCTTAGCGATACGATAACATCAACAGCATACAATCTGCAATGAAAGAGAATTTAAGTCTATTGAGGTTCACCACGGCGGGAAGTGTCGACGACGGCAAGAGCACGCTTATTGGACGCCTGTTGTATGACAGCAAATCGATATTTGAGGATCAGCTCGATCATATTACCGAATCGTCGCGCCGCCGCGGCAAGGAGGAGGTCGATCTGTCACTGCTGACCGACGGACTGAAAGCCGAGCGCGAGCAGGGGATAACCATCGACGTGGCTTACCGTTACTTTGCAACACCGCGCCGCAAATTTATCATTGCCGATACCCCCGGCCATATACAGTATACACGCAATATGGTAACAGGTGCATCAACCGCCGATATGGCACTGATACTCGTTGATGCCCGAAACGGTGTGGTTGAGCAGACGATAAGGCATACCTATATTGCGCACCTGCTCGACATAAGGTATATTGTTTTCTGTATCAACAAGATGGACCTCACAGACTACAGCAATGAAGTCTTCAGCAAACTCAGGGCCGACCTTAAGGCGCTGGCTGTCAAGCTTGAGGTTCCTCACCCCTATTTCCTTCCTATAAGCGCCAAGCTGGGCGACAATGTTGTTGACCGTTCGGAGAATATGCCATGGTATGAAGGTCCGACGCTGCTTGAGTTACTTGAGACGGTTGAGATAAACGGCAATGGCCAGGCTGTTCCGGCCCGTTTCCCGGTGCAGTACGTGATAAGGCCCTTGTCGGCCGATTATCCCGACTATCGCAGCTATGCAGGCAGGGTGGCCGGTGGCAGCTTCAGGCGGGGCGAGAAGGTTGTTGCGTTGCCTGCCGGCCTTGGTTCCACCATAAAAAGCATTGACACCTTCAATGAGAGCCACGACACTGTTGCGCCGGGCGAGTCGGTTGCCATAGTGCTTGACGACGACATTGACATCAGCCGGGGCGACATGATTGTGCCTGCCGATGCGGTGCCTGAGCTGAAGAGCGATATTGTGGCGCGCATTTGCTGGTTCAGCGAGAAGCCGATGGTGCTGAACGGCAAATACCTGCTGCGGCACACGGGCAGCGAGGTGCGGTGCGTGATCAGGGAGGTGATTTTCAGGCTTAATGTGAACACGGTGGAACGCGACACCGTTAACAAAGAGGTGAAAATGAACGACATAGCCAGGATAAGTATCCGCACGGCGAAACCCCTTTTTACCGATCCCTATATCGTGAACCACACCACAGGCAGCTTCATCCTTATCGACGAAGGAACCAACAATACCGTGGCTGCGGGGATGATAATCTGAAAACGGCGTCAGGCTGCCGGCGTCTGGCATCCGGGCGGCAGCGCCGGAAAAGGGTTCAGGGTACAGGGTGCAGGGTGCAGGGTGCAGGGAAAAGGGACGTAGTGACGTATTGGCATAAGGTCGTAGTGGCAAAAAATGGTTCAAGGTGCCGGGGACCTGAACCAAGCCGCAGGCGCAGGCAAACCAGTAACCAGCAACCAAAAACCCCTTCTACGCCATTGTATGCCCTAATATGCCCTTTCTCCATGCCCTATGCCCTATGCTTTGTCAGCCGAAGCCTTTGGCGTAGGCTGGCCCTTTGCGGCACCGAAGGTGCCTCTATGCCTTTTACGCCCTATTTTATATACACATCATATAGTATCCGTATCACCTCTCCCTGCACCGGGGCGAAGCCGCCTGAGTATTTTGCATAATCGGGGGTGGTGCCGTTGGTAATGGTGACGAAGCCGAATTTCTTATCAGGCTCGAAATACATGGCGCTGTAGAGGCCGTACGCCGAGCCGGTATGTCCAATCATTGTCTCCCCTTTGATAAGGTTTGTAAGCCGGTTAAGGGCCAGGCAGTAGCTGCCGTCTTCGTTGCTGGTGTCAACAACAGGTGTCTGCATAAGCCTGGCGTTCTCTTCGGTCATAACCCTTACACCCGTTGCAGGATCCATTCCGTAGTGCATGTGCATAATCATGTAGCGGGCCAGGCCTTCGGCCGATATCTTTATGCCGCCGGTGGGCGAAAAGAGCGGAGTGCTGTAGCCCATCACATATCCGGTGTCGAGCCGTGCGGCGGGAGAGTTGTATACCCCTTCCGAAATCCTGAAACCAATTTTTCCGGTTGCAGCCAGGCCCGTGGTGTCGGGGTGACTGAGCGGGACAAATACCGCCCCGGGCAGATCGTCGACATTAAAACTGGCAGTCAGTCCGAGGGGATTCAGAACCACATCGCGCACATACTGGTCGAACCTTACTCCCGAAATCTTCTCTATTACGGTTCCGAGGGTGTTGAATCCGAAGTTGCAGTACTGGTATTTTGTTCCGGGTTCGTAGTCGTTCCAGCATTTTGCGTGGTCGGGATTTGTGGCCGGATTGAGTGCGTTAAGGGTAAAATATCCCTGTGAGTCGTTCAGCGATGATGAGTGGGAGAGGAGCATTTTAACGGTAACCGGGATATCGGGGTATGCGGGATTTTTTACGGTGAATCCGACAAGGGTGCTTACATCATCGTCAAGGCTCACCCTGCCCTCCTCCACCAGTTTCATAAGCGTTGTGGTGGTAAACGATTTCGATATTGATGCTATGCGGAATATATCGCCGTTCTGCAGTGGTGTGTTGTCGTCGGGACTGCGGCGGCCGAACGACGCTGTATAAATAATTTTGCCATCCTTTACAACCGCCACTGCAAGTCCAAGCGTGCCCGACTCTTCAATAAATGCATTTATCTTTTTCGCCGCCTTCTCTTCGGGGGTTGAGCACGACACCGCTGTTATTGTCACAATTGCTGCCAGCAGCAGGCAGATGGATGAGATGTTCTTTTTCATAATATGGTTAGTGTTTACAGGTTGGTACGAAGATAATTAAAATACGGCGGCCGGCTTCCGGCTTCCGGCGTCCGGTGTCCCTTCAGTTTCTGATGGTGAATATGGTGGTGGCGATGTTTCCCTCGTTATCGATGGCGGTGAGGCGGTTTTCGCCTGGTGGTGCCACTATTTCAAACTGGTGGATAAACCTGGTTTCGCCAAGATAGGCGTCGTTGAGATGCCAGAAGATTTTTATGGCACGATCGCGGTGTACAAGTTCTGCTATGAACCTCGTAAGTTCGCCCGTATGGTCGCGTGGAATGAAGATGCCTGCTTCGGGCGGAGGGTAGATGAA
>VGGM01000005.1 GCA_016868515.1 Bacteroidota bacterium
TCTCTTGTTGCAGTCGATTCAAGGATAGATTACTCTCCCGAGAGCCGGGAAAACGGGTATTACAACTCCCTCTTTCCTTTCTTCAGTTCAACCGGGAACAGCATGACCCATTTCGTCAACCTCGGGTACCAGACCTACCTGAACGATCCCCAGCTTATAACAAGGCTTTCACGTAAGCATCACGACCTGATAAGGCTTGGTGATGTAAGGCAGGCAATCCATCTTACTGAACCTTATCTTCGTGATTCGGAGGCCGTTCTTTTCGATATCGGGGCTGTTCGCCAGGCAGATGCCCCCGGTTCCCTCAATTCTTCACCGAACGGATTGTACGCCGAGGAGGCGTGCCTGATAGCCCGATACACCGGGGTTTCAGACAGACTGAAATATTTCGGGCTGTTTGAGGTTAACCCACTTACCGACAAGTCGGGGCAAACCGCGGCCCTTGCATCCCAGATAATATGGTTTCTTCTTGAAAGCTATTCGCAGAAACAGGCTGAAAATCCGGCCGGAGGTGAAGATGGCACCGGACGGTTTACAAGGTACCATATCAATATTGATGACATCGACACTGAAATGGTATTTGTAAAAAGCAATTACACGGAACGATGGTGGCTCGAACTCAATTCCTCAAAGGGCGAAAGGGTATACGTGGCCTGCGCGTACGAAGACTACCTTAAGGCAAATTCGAATGAGGTTCCCGGCAGATGGGTCAGTTCGATGGCCAGATTAAAGAGCGGTTGAACAAAATACCCTATTCCGGAGTTTATCCAGTGCAAATCCGTCTGTCGCAGGTTGCAACTATTGGGTTTCAAATAATTTAGTATAAATTTGCTTGCTTTTTTCTTTTATGCTTATTTTACTTTTTTAAACTCAGGCCTACATTTAATGCCGGAAAAGTGGTGATACGAAAAATCCTTACAGTGGTTTTGCCGTTCGTGGTGCTGACGGTAGTTCCTGCTCAGCAGGACCCGCTATCCTCACACTATATGTTCTCCGTACCGGTATTCAACCCGGCTGCCGCCGGAGCCGGCGGGATGATTTGCGCCACGGCTGTCAACAGGCAGCAATGGCTCGGACTCGAAGGCGCGCCGTCGACGACCACCTTTAACGTTAACTCGCCCCTGAGGATATTCGGAACTCAGTCGGGTATCGGAATAAAAATCAGAAGCGACAAGGTTGGTTTCGATAATGATACCGGAATCGATCTTTCATATGCCTACTTCATTAATTTAGGAACCGGCCGTTTAGGAATAGGACTTTCCGCAGGTGTCCTGAACAAAACACTCAGCCCCTCATGGGTCATCCCTTCCGGCGATGTTTATGTACCACCCTCCGGAGACCCCCTGATACCCGAAAGCAAGGAGAGTTACGTGGCATTTGATGCAGCCGCAGGAATTTTCTATAATGCCGACCGCTATTACGCCGGCCTTTCGGTTACGCATATTAACCAGCCTGTTATGAAGTTCTCAAAGGGGAACCCTTACCTCAGCAGGCATTATTACCTTACCGGCGGATACAACCTCGTGCTGGCAAACCCGGCCTATGAACTCCAGCCCTCTGTTCTTCTGTTCAGCGACGGACGGATTTTTCAGTTTACAATAAACTCGTTGGTAACATACAATAAAAAAGCATGGGGCGGCGTTTCCTACAGGTCCGGCGATGCCATAACCGGTATGGCCGGAATTGAGTTGTACAACGGTATAAAACTCGGATATGCCTATGATTTCTCGATGACCGATATCAGGAAAAACACATCGGGGTCTCATGAATTTATGGTTAAGTATTGCTTTGAAATCAGCGCAGGCCGAAGCCCTATGAAATATAAAAGTGTCAGATTCTTGTAGATATTAGAAAAAAAATAACTTACTTGCATTATAAATTTTTGAAAGAAGCCTTATGAAAAAGATTTTCTTGCTAGTTGTCACCGTAACGATCATTCTGTCAGGATGCAGCTCATCATACAACGGAGAGCTTACAGGTGTACCCGGAAGAAAGGCGTTTTCAGAACCGGAACCATTTGAAATGGCACTCATTCCGGCCGGTAGCTTTACCACCGGCCCCAGCGAACAGGACGCCATGTACCAGATGAATACCCTGTCGAAAACCGTTACTGTTGATGCCTTCTGGATGGATCAGACCGAGATAACAAACAATAAATACCGCCAGTTCGTCTATTGGGTCAGGGATTCAATCCTGAGAACCAAACTCGGAGAAGAGGGGATTGAGGGATATGAATTCTTCAGGGTAGACGAAGAGGGTAACCTGATTGAACCCAACATAATCAACTGGGAGGAGAAAATCGATATCAGGGATGAGAATATTCTCGCCGTCGTGGAAACCATGTATTACCCCCCGCAGGAAAGATTCAATAACCGCAAGGAATACGACACCAGGCTTCTCAATTATTCCTATTCCTGGGTAGATTATCAGCAGGCAGCAAAAGCAAAATATAATTTCAAGGATGGAAAATACGAAGGCAAGGTAACAAACCTCGAGGGTGTGGAATCGGATGTTGTCGACCGTTCTTCATACATTATGAAGGATGTTGTGAACGTTTATCCCGACACCCTGTGCTGGATAAGGGACTTTACATATTCCTACAACGACCCGATGGCTACCCTCTACTTCTGGCATCCGTCATATGACAACTATCCTGTTGTGGGTGTTTCATGGATTCAGGCAAGAGCCTTCAGCGTGTGGAGAACCGAATTCATGAACAACGACCTCCGGTCACAGGGACTACCGGGTGTGCACGACTACAGGCTTCCCCTTGAAACCGAATGGGAATTTGCAGCAAGAGGCGGACTCGACCTCTCAATGTATCCATGGGGCGGCCCATATGCAAGAAATTACGAGGGATGCTTCCTGGCTAACTTCAAACCCCTGAGGGGAAACTATATCGACGACGGAAGTGTCTATTCAGCCAGGGTTGCTTCATATGAACCAAACGAATATGGACTTTACGATATGTCGGGAAACGTCGCCGAATGGACAATTACAGCTTTCCACCAGAGTTCATACGCATTCACACACGACCTGAATCCGAATTACGAATACAACGCCCGGCCGGATGACCCCCCCGTTATGAAGAGAAAAGTCATCAGGGGAGGTTCCTGGAAAGATATATCCTACTACCTGCAAACCAGTTCAAGAGACTTTGAATATCAGGATACCACAAAAGCTTACATCGGTTTCAGAAACGTTCGTTCCTATATTGGTGTAAATTAATAACCCGTAAATTAATCACTTAATAATCAGCTATATGAGCCTAGCAGAAATTGTACACAGTAGCGGATGGAAGGCATTCATGGCCAAGCTTTACGGACTTGGCGCATCCGTAGTTATTATTGGAGCGCTTTTTAAAATCCAGCACTGGCCACTTGCGGGCCTTCTGCTTACGATCGGTCTGCTCACCGAGGCCGCTATCTTCTTCTTCTCGGCATTCGAGCCACTTCATGAAGAACCCGACTGGACACTCGTTTACCCTGAACTTGCAGGCGTTGACGACGGAACAACTTCCAGCGCACGCATTTCCGGCGGTGGCGGTTCAGGTTCGGCAGCCCTTGCTAAATTCGACGAAATGCTTGTCAACGCCGAAATCACTCCCGATCTGTTCCAGAAACTAGGCACGGGTATGAGGAAACTAAGTGATGCTACAGTAGCCTTTGCCGGCATGGGTGATGCCGCAACTGTCTCATCCGAGTATGTCAGGAATGTTAAAAACGCCAATGAATCAATTGGAAAGCTTAACGATTCATACCAGGATACAGCAAAGGTTATCGGCGAATCCAACAAATCGTACAGGAGCATTGCCGATTCGCTGGCTATAGTTGAGACGAGCGGCAAATCATACCAGCAGCAGATAGAGGCCCTCAACAAAAACCTGTCGGCACTGAATGCAGTCTATGAACTCCAGCTGCGCAACAGTAATGAACACAACAAGGAAACTGAGGCTGTCTACAAAGGCATGCAGGGTTTGATTAAAGACCTGAATGAATCAGCAGGCGATACCAAAAAATATCGCGAGCAGATTGTCAGCCTAAATGAGAATCTTTCAGCCCTGAACAATGTTTACGGCAACATGCTTGCTGCAATGAACGTTAAATAACTCTAAACCCCTCGCAAAATGGCCCACGGAAAAGAAACACCGAGGCAAAAGATGATAGGCATGATGTACCTTGTACTTACAGCCATGCTTGCTCTTAACGTATCGAAGGAAGCCGTCGAGGCATTCAAAAAGGTTGACGAAGGCCTTACGAAAACTGTTGCTAACTATATCAGGAAGAATTCAGGCACCTACATGGAGTTTGACCGTGCTGCTGCAGAGAACCCGGCCAAGGCCGGCCCCTACAGGGACAAGGCATTCGAACTGAAGGAACGTGCCGATGAAGTTTTCAACTACATCCATGACCTAAAGGTAGAGATTATCAAAACCGCCGAGGGTGATGATGCAGAAGCAATTGTTAACGGTAAAATTGATATCCATAAGGTCCAGAAAATCGACGAAAACAATGTCCCCTCCGAAATACTCATTGGCGCAGACCAGAACGGTAAAGCAAACAATCTCAAGGCTCTGCTGATTGAATACCGTGAGTTTCTGCTTGAAACCATTGGAGGAAGGAATGTCACTGCTGAGGAGTCGATCAATAACAGCCTTTACACCGAAGACCCGAAGAACCTCGAAGGTGCTGTCGAAAGATGGGAAAATGCCAACTTCCAGGCACTCCCGCTTGTAGCAGTCATAACAATATTGTCAAAGTTCCAGGTTGATGTGAGGAACGCTGAAACCGAAGTCCTTAATTTCCTTTACGGGCAGATCGATGCAGCCTCCTTTAAGTTCAATAAACTGGAGCCTACTGTAATTACAAATTCGAACTACATAATGTCGGGCAACGAGTATGAAGCCAAAGTATTCATCGCTGCCACCGATACCACAAAGGCCCCAAAAACAATGGTGGGTAATTACAGGAAGGTTGACCTCCCGGGCGGAGGTGTAACATATGAGATGGTGGGTGACTATACCACCCTGCCCCTCGATGAAAGCGGCAGGGCAATATACCGGGCCAGGGCTTCGTCAGTTGGCGACAAAAAATGGGGAGGGCTTATTGTAATGACGGCCCCCGATGGCACTGATGTCGCGTATCCGTTTGAATCGGCATATACCGTGGCCTTTCCCAACGTGGTTGTCTCTCCAACAGCAATGAACGTACTCTACAAGGGTGTTGACAACCCCATCGATATTTCAGTGCCCGGCGTCGGATCAGACAAGATATCGGTAAGAATGACCAACGGAACTATTAAGAGAGGCAAATACAAGAACTTCCCGGGAGAATACGTGGTTGACCCGGGAGAAATCAACAAGGATGCACAGATTATTGTCTCCGCTGAAGTTAACGGAAAAAGGATGGATTTCCCTCCATATTCATTCAGGGTAAGGAGAATCCCCGACCCTGTTGCAAAGTTCGGAGGACTAAACACCGGTGCAATTGCAAAGGAAACAGCTATGGCTGCACCCGGTATTGTTGCCGTGCTTGAAAACTTTGAGTTCGACCTCAGGTATGACATTAACAGCTACAAAATGATTTACTACGATAAGGGTTTTGCTGTGCCCCTGGAGACAAACGGACCGGCACTTACCGCACAGATGAAGACGGCCGTAGCCCAGCTAAGGAGGGGACAGGAATTCTATTTCATGGACATAAAAGCAACCGGCCCCGACAAAATAACCAGGGACCTGCCACCGATCGGATTGACAATCAGGTAATTTGAAATGACGAATATTATGAGCAAGAGAGTTTTTACCGCATTTTTCGCACTGATGTTCCTTGGTGTAGCCTACGGGCAGTCGTTCAAGGACGTTTATGAAAAATCGATACACGAGAATACCAAGATAGCCTATCCTCACGTAAGGGAAGCCGATGTTTCATGGTCGAAAAGGATATACAGGATCATTGACCTGAGGGAGAAGATGAACCATCCTCTTTACTATCCTACCGAGCCTGTGGCCGACGGAAGAACCAACCTTATGGGGATTATCCTTGCTGAGGTAAAGGCAGGACAGATTAACGCATACGACGGTCAAGACATGAACGTCAATGTAACCTATGCCGATATAGAGAGAATGCTCGATGCAGGCGAAAAGGAGGTGCCTCAAACCGACCTCGACGGTAATGTAATCGGTACCACCAAGATTACCATACCCATTGAGGAAAAACTTGCAGATGTAAAACAGATTATGATTTATGAGGAGTGGTATTTCGATAAAAAGCACTCATCACTTCAGGTACGGATACTGGCGCTGTTGCCTATCAGCATGGCTCCCAATGAAATGGGAAATATTGACCGTGTCAGGCTGTTCTGGATCAGGTATGATGAGTTTCGCGATGCCTTTGCCAGACATGAGGCATTCAACCGATTCAATGACGCCCAGAGACTCTCATTCGACGACCTCTTTATGCAGAGACGCTTCAGCAGCGTGATTTTTGCCGAGTCAAACGTTTATGACGACAGGGTTATTAATGAGTATATGGTTGGAAAGGATGTAATATTCGAAGCTGAAAGAATCAAAACCGACCTTCAGAATTTCGAACACGACCTCTGGGAATACTAGTATAACGGTTTATGAATATAAAAGCGGCCCGGATTCTATTTCCCGGGCCGCTTTTTTTCACACCTCTTATTCCTACAGGAATTCGCTGCCTGTATGTTTCTTTACATCATCGAGATATTCCTTTATACTCTGTTCGCTGTTGCGCGGTACTATAAGCAGAACATCTCCTGAGTCAACCACAATATAACCTTCAAGCCCCTTTGCCACCAGCACCTTCCCTTCGGGTATGTTAATTATATTACCATGCAGTTCGTAGGGAAAAAGCCTTCCCGAGATAATCGTATTACCATTCTGATCATCAGGCGTATGCTCCGCAAGCGAACTCCATGTCCCCAGATCGGACCATCCCATATCAGTGCATATAACAAACACATTATCAGCTTTCTCCATTACCCCGTAGTCGATCGAAATACTGCTGCACTCAGTGTAGGTACGCGATATGAAGTCGGCCTCGTCTGCAGTTCCAAACTTCCCGCGTCCTTCCTCAAAAGCTGCAAACATGTCGGGCATATATCTCCCAAAGGCATCTATTATACAATTTACATTCCATATAAAAATGCCTGAGTTCCAGTAAAAGTCTCCGCTTTCCAGGAAAAGACGTGCCAGGTCGATATCAGGCTTCTCGGTGAAGGTTTTAACAGGCTTAAGTCACTTAAAACCCCTGACCCTTGACTTCTCATTTGCCTGGATATAACCATAACCGGTTTCAGGCCGGTTGGGCTTGATTCCTATAGTAATAAGAACATCATTGCCGGCTGAATACTTAAAGCCCTCTTCAATCACCTCCTCAAAAACATCCTGCTTTTCAATCAGGTGATCGGCAGGTGTGACAGCTATTACGGCATCGGGATTAATACTCAGTATTCTGTAACTTGCATAAGCCACACATGGCGCTGTGTTTCGCCTGAAAGGTTCGGCCAGAATTCTGCCGGAATCAATATTGAGCTGCTGTGAAACCACATGGGTGTGTTCACTGCTGGTAACAACGAAGATATTCTCAGCCGGACAAAGTTTCAGGAATCTCTTGTAGGTTTGCTGGAGGAGAGTCTCTCCGGATCCAAGGATATCGAGGAACTGTTTTGGAAGCCTGTGCCTGCTGAGTGGCCAGAACCTGCTTCCCACACCACCGGCCATTATTACTACAAACCTGTTGTCCATGCTGCAAATATATTATTATTTATCAATATGGTCAGACAACCCCGCCAGTCGCCATTTATTATTAAATTTGCGGTTATCGGAACTAAACCGGACAGAATGCTGAAGTTTCTTCATGAATTCGGAAACTATTGGATACTGATGGGAAAGGTTTTCTCAAAACCTGAAAACTACTCAGTATACTACCGGCAAACCTTGAGAGAGTTTATTTCACTGGGTCTCTACTCGATTGGCATTGTAGTCATTATTTCGGTCTTCATGGGGGCAGTAATAACCCTTCAGACAGCTTACAACACCGATAATCCGATTTACCCCTCCTATCTTATCGGACTGGGATGCCGCGATTCAATAATCCTCGAGTTCTCATCGACGGTAATAGCCCTGATCCTTGCAGGAAAAGTCGGTTCCAACATTACTTCCGAAATAGGTACAATGAGAGTGACCGAACAGATCGATGCCCTTGAGATGATGGGAGTTAACTCGGCGTCGTTCCTGATCCTTCCTAAAATAACTGCCACCCTTCTTTTCAATCCGTTTCTAACCCTCATCAGCATAGTTGTTGGCATAGCAGGCGGATGGATTGCAGGGGTGGGCGCCGGCGTTGTAACATCGTCCGATTTCATTTATGGCATCCAGTATGCATTCATACCATATTATATATTGTATTCGATGATAAAGACTGTGTTCTTTGCATTCATCATCACAACCGTTGCTGCATACCATGGATATTTTGTTGAGGGAGGTTCTCTTGAAGTCGGAAGGGCAAGCACGAAGGCAGTCGTTTACAGCAGCATTCTCATTCTGCTCACCAATGTTATTCTTACTCAGCTTATGTTGTCATGATACGGGTAAAGAATATATATAAATCGTTTGATGGCAGAAATGTGCTGGATGATATCTCAGTGACATTCGAACCCGGAATGACAAACCTGATCATCGGCAGCAGCGGTTCGGGAAAAACAGTCCTTCTGAAATCGATTGTCGGACTTCACGAAGCCGACAGTGGTGAAATATGGTATGAAGATACTCTCTTCAACACCCTTAACTTCCATGAAAGGAAAGAGATCCGAAAACAGATCGGGATGCTTTTCCAGGGAAGTGCCCTTTTTGACAGCCTCAGCGTTGAGGATAACGTGAGGTTCCCGCTTGATATGTTCTCAGGGCTCAACACCCGGGAGAAGAAAGAGAGGGTTAACTTCTGTCTCGAAAGAGTTAATCTTGCCGGGACAAACAAGCTTTTCCCGTCAGAGCTTTCAGGAGGCATGAAGAAAAGGGCCGCAATTGCACGGGCCATTGCGCTCAATCCCAGATATCTTTTCTGTGATGAGCCTAACTCGGGGCTCGACCCGATAACGGCCATTTTAATTGATAACCTGATAAAGGAAATAACCGAGGAGTATAACATCACAACCGTGGTTAATACGCACGACATGAATTCAGTGATGGAGATAGGAGAAAAAATTGTATTCATCTCTGAAGGACAGAAATGCTGGGAGGGAAACAGTAAGGAAATACTTAACTCCGATTGTAAGCTTCTTAACGATTTTGTATTCGCCAACGCCCTTGCCAAGCAATTAAAGAATACCGGAGTATAAGACTAAAAGAATCAGTCCACGTCCTCATAATCAACGTATTCACCTATCTCACGTGGGATTCCTCTCCTTTTGTGACCCCGCTTTTCTCCCTTATTGTCAGGCCTGGCATTTTGGGCACCAGGGCCTGTTCTGGCACCAAATGAGGCTATTGTTCTTAAAACAAGGTAAACAAGAAGGCCTATAAGAAATATTCTGAACAATACAGCCATGCTACTTCATCTCTTCAGTGGCCACAACCATCGGCCTGTCTGATTTCTTTTTGATTTTATTGCCAAACACCAGGTTCATCCCAAGCCTCACGGTAAGAGTATTCCATCTGTCGGGGAGTATGAGGTTAAAAGGGTCCCCGCTTTCCCCCGACGGAATAATAACCTTATTGTACATTACGGGTATCTTGTCGGCAACCGCATAGAACTGCACAGGGCCCGTTCTGAAAGCCAGCCCGGCTCCAATATTGTCAAAGCTGCTGTTAATGGCAGTATAGCTTAATCCCGCAGAAAAACTGCTCCCCAGATTTGCATTCGCAGACAGCATAAGCGAACTTCTAAGCCTGCTGTCACGCAGGGTTGAACTCGAAACCACCCCTAAAAGTATCCCTTCGGTTAACCTGTATGATGCTCCGAGCGTTAAGGTGCCGGGCAGAATTGTCCTGAAGGCGGAACTCTGTTCCGAAATCACAAACGAATTCTTAAGCGAGTCGAGAAGCTCCTCAGCCATATCATCAAAATCCCTGGTTCCGTCTATCACCGCCGATATGTCGAAACCCGAGAAGAGGAACTCATTACTGGCATTCAGATTGGATATATCACTCTTCCAGTTTATTATGCCAAACCCGTTTATGGCAGCCGACAGGTTGATCCGTTCGGTAAGTCTGTAAACTGCACCCAAATCGATGCCAAACCCCGGATTCGAAGTGTTGAGCCAGAATCCGGGATCTTCCAGCCGGCTTTCATCAATAGCAACACTGTCAATATTGTTTGTTGTGCCATTTACGTAAACTGTCACGGGACCTGAGATGTTAATGTCCACATCGGTGGTCATACGGTGAGAGTAATCATCAAGTACCGATATGCCCAGTTGCCTGTTATCCACTGTAACCGCGGCAATTCCCATAAGCATCTTGCCCCTGGCTCCTATCCTCAGCCTGTCGGTGATATCCTTTGAAAAGCCCAATGCAATCTCCCTGTAATAGGTTAGTGACGCGTCGAGCGATGTAAGATCGATGGTGCTTCCCACAAATCCCTCATTGCCTTTCAGGGCAAGCTCAAACATGCTTCCGGGCAGTGCGGCATTTCCTGAAACCCTTTCCATTACATCCAGGAAAATATACAGGTCTTTTCCGGCCCTGAAACCCAAACCAAGGGTGTGGATATTCAAATCGGGAGCTATATAATTCGATCCCTTTATCTTCTCCAGAAAGGCATCAGTATCAAAATCGGGGTGAAGTACCGATATTACGGAATCACCCGAGGCACTGTACCTGAAAACATCGGAAAACCCGATGAAGTTTGTATTGAAATTGAAGTTAATGCCTGTCAGGGCAGGAAGACCGAGATAAAATCCGTTCGAAGGCTTAAAGGCCGGGTTAAACAAATGATTCTGAGGCAGGTTCATATAATATACCGTACTCAGCTGCTGACCGCTGGTTATATGGGAACCCAGAGCTGCCAGAAAAATGAGGGTCGATATCCGTAATGTTCTCATAATAAAGTCGTTAATTTAGTATCATATCGGCCCGTACCACAAGGCCTGCCTTGAAAGATATTTTGTAATCAGAATAGATCTTTACACTCTGTGACCCTGAACCGGTAGTGTTGAGTGTGAACTTCAGTACTATCGTATGAGCCTCCCTGGCGGCTTCGAAGAACTCCTTTTCAATAACTATCTGGCTCGTTTTTTCACTGTTGGCTGTTACCCTGCCATTGGTGTTTACCGGGGCGGGCTCTATTATGCCCGGTATATCCAGCTGGTAAAGATCATCGTCCAACAGTGTATCTCTCAGAATAACCGACACCGAAACACCAAGGGGAAACCCGTTTGTGACCATAAGATCAAGTCTCACATATTCAAGGTCCTCGGGAGAGAACCCGTCACTACCATCCTCAGGCTTCAGGAAGTTTTCCACCGTATCGGCAAGCTGAAGATTGTTAATCCATAAATCCATGGGGACCAGGGCCTCCAGGCCGGCTACAAACCGGCTGTCGCCAAAAATGTAATTATTTCTCTGCCCGCCGGCACCGCCTGCAGGATTCAGCTTGGCGCTGCCCGTCAGTTCTATTGTCATCGGAGGCATCGATATAAGTTCGGGCAGTGTTGAATTCTCCCTGTTTATGGTGAAACGGTCGGTTATATCTCTAACTGGATACTGGGGGAAGGAGAGAATGAACGGAGCAAGACCCAGCTCCACACTATTGCCGTTTTTCCGGCCGGTAGCGCTAAGGGCGATTTCAACCGGCAATCCGAATGAGTTTGAATAGTCAAGTGTAAGCATCGGATTGGTGATCCTGAATTCACCGTCGAGCTTCCTGATTATATCCTCTATCTCCAGATCGATAATCTCCGGTTCGATCGACTCAGTCATCTGTCCGAAATATCCCTTTACATAATCAATATACAGGTCCTCAATTGATGCCTCAAAACTAAACAGGTCATCAGCTGAGAAATCAATCATCTGGCCCTGCGAGCTGATCCTGATTTCGTATTCTGCCGGTAGTGAATTATATGCCTGATCCGGGTTCGTATTAAGCAATGCCACCATGTTGTTTGCCGGGAAACTCCCTGTTGCTGAAGATAACGGATTCACCACAATACTCTCTGAAAACTCCGCTCCCGACCGTGTTACCGATGGCAGGGTAACAGAGAGTTCGGAACGTACATTAACATCCGATGTGATTGTGTACCGTATTAACCCGGTATTAAGCCTGAGTTCGGTAATCTCCATTCCATCACCGGGGTCAAACGAAACGAATTCCTCGGCGCCGGGGTCAGACAGAAGCTGATCAGGCACAATGAACCTTCCCGATTCAACTTTTAAATCGGTGCCGGTCACTTCAAAAAGCAACAGATCACTCATCCGGATAAGAACCGGTTCACTGGTTCCCGGACTGCCTTCAACAATTATATCTGCCTTGAGGGTCTTATAGAGTCTCTTGCCGGCGAGATCGATAAAGGTATTGTAGAAGTCTCCACCGTTAACGGCCGGTATTTCCACCTGCGAACCGACAGGTGAATTATCGTCGGCATTCTTCAACTCTATTTTGATACCGGCCACCTGTGCAGGAAGGTTATTGGTGAACTTAATGTTCAGCTTTCCCGAGGCAAATACCGCATATTCGAAATTCGGGTAAGAAGTAAGTGTGTGTGTACCGGTATTGGCAGAAGGCAATGGAGGAAACGGATGAGGAGAACCATCGTCGAGTAACTGCAACTGGGCTCTTAGGGCAGGATCAAAGTACATTGACAGCTGGTTAAGGCTCATCTGGAAAAGGGTTGAGCTTTCAGCCATCTCGGCATGGCCGACAGGATAACTCTCGCTGAACGAGAACAACTCCTCAATATCTATCAGTGAGTCAAGAGAGATTTCCACCACGGAATCTTTTCTGATCCACAGTTTCAGAAGATTTTCATCGTCAAAGAATACCGTATCGTTGGTCTTGATGATATCTCCAAGGGTAACCTCGCCGGTTGCTGCCGCTACGGCGAGAGCCGGATTGAGACGCATTTTCTTTGAAAGCCTGTTCATGTCGTAGGTCTCCTTGACGCACGAAAACGTTACAAGCCCTAAGATTGCAATGAACAGAATGGTACTTTTTTTCATTTTTCCGGTAATTACCTGGTTAATCTGTAATTGTATAGAAAATTGTCGGTGCCGCCAACTATCAGATTGAAACCGGGAGTGCTGGTTATTTTCCCGATCGAGAAGAGTGAGGCGCCCCTGAGGGGAAATCCTCCCATTATGTTTCCTTTGTTGTCAACTATATATATCTGCCTGTTGCGGTTATCAACCACCCCGATACCCCTGTCGTTCCCCGAAAATACGAAGCCTATCGGTCCTCCAAGATCGCCGGTGCTGAAATCGCGCATGAAAACCCTGTTTCCGTTATGATCATAAAGGTACAACTTCCCCTTGTCAATAAAAAGAAATTCACCTGTTCCGTCACCATCGGCATCAAAATACTCAAAGGCATGATCGGGCGAAAATTTCTGCAGGGAAAGCTTCCTTACGGTCCCGTTAAGCGATACAAGTTGCACTTCACCCTCGGGTGAGCTGCATACAAACATCGGATCGGAGCCTGTGGTAAGCCTGATTTCACTTCTGACAGCCTTTCTGACCGGCTCCCTGGTTGTGAACCTCACCGCTCCTCTCCTGTCGAGGAAATACATCCCCGATTCATCGCCGGCCACAATATAGTCCTTGCCCGAGATCCTGAAGAACTTTATTTCCGACCTTACCAACCCCTGTGTACGGTAGGGAACCCAGCCCCTGACAACATTGCCCGATTTGTCGTAGGCGTAAATGTATCTGTCTTCACCTGCAACAAACAGCCTGTAATCCTTGTTATTGTCATAGTCAAAAAGTGACAGCGGGCCCGCTGCAGGCGATCTCAGCTTAACCGGGAACCGGTCAACATAATTTCCGTTCCTGTCAAGCAGGTGAAGGTAATCCCTGCCTGCAAACAGAAGCTGGAATTTGCCGTTCCTGAGGTAATCTATCATATACACCGTACCGTTGATCCTCTCTCTTACGGGGACTTTCCAGAGCACCCTGCCGGTTGAGTTTATGAGGTATGCATTGTTACTCATATCCTGCACGAAAATCTCCCTTGCGCCGGTATTATGATTGGTAAAGAAGAAAGGTTTTATACAGGCGGTAGTATCGAGCAGGGTCTCCCACTCACTTGAAGACTCCTCGCGTGCTTCACTTATAAGCCTCACCGACAAGCTATTGTAAAGCATCTCACTGCTTGGTGAAATATGATAGCCGATGGCCGAAACTTTGCTTATCGGGGCTGGGTTGTTGCTGATTGCCTTGTTCCCCTGGCTGCTGATGTAGTATGACAGGAATGAAGTAATCTTCGATGGAACGGCGTAGAAGTAATACGATGCACGCGAGGGAAGTGTAGCCTCAAAATCCCTGTATGGCATATCATTGGCCAGGGTTCTGTTAAGAATATTGTCATAAAGTACCCGCGATACAGTCAGGTACGAGCTTCCGGTAA
>VGGM01000006.1 GCA_016868515.1 Bacteroidota bacterium
TTATAATGCTTACAAACCGGGGCACCGGAGGAGGAGGCACGGAGGTTATAATCTCGTTTACCGGCCTGAAGAACTATAAGGGAGTCAATGATACCCTCACCTATTTCAATCCGCCCAATACATCAATGGATCTTTCACGGCAGGGACAGGCGGGGACTATATCTCTGGGTCTGATGAGGTATGTGGCGCGAACCCCGCTCAGACAGAATATTAAAGTCAGCTATGAAGATGCCGGAGGTGCGAGAAAACAACTCAGCCAGGTTGTTGAAGATGATCCGTGGGACAGCTGGGTATTCAGGCTTTCAAGCAGGGGTTCGTTCAACAAGGATGAGACCTACGAGAATATATCAAGTGAAAACAGCTTCAGTTCTGACAGAGTGACTCCGGAGTGGAAATCAGAATTTGATTCCCAGTATGAATTCAGGCAACAAAGCATCACAAGGAATGGAGTAACCACACGCTATCCTCGCAAGAACTGGAGTCTCAGAACACTGCAGGTAAAGAGTATATCTGACCACTTCTCAGCCGGAGCGAGTCTTTCAGCGGCGGGTTCAACATACGGGAATATCAGGTACTCCCTCAACTTCCACCCTGCACTCGAGTATAATATTTACCCATACAGTGAATCATTCAAAAGGCAGATACGTTTTCAATATACGGTGCAGATGAACTGGGCCAATTACATGGATACAACCCTTTACATGAAAATGGAGGAGGTTATTTACAGGCATCAGCTGGCCGTTGCCGTTGGACTGAACCAGCCATGGGGTTCAGGTGATTTTTCCATCAGGGGTGGACATTTCCTGAATGACGCCTCCTTCTGGAGCTTCAGTATGAACGGCAATATCAGCTGGAGGGTATACAAAGGTTTGTCTGTAAGCTTCAATGCAAGAGCGGCAATAATCAGAGACGACAGGGCAATATTGAAGAAGGAGGCGTCTGATGAGGATATATTACTGGAACTCAGGAAGCTGAATTCAGCATATTCGTACAATGTAGGTTTTGGGATGTCCTATTCATTCGGGTCAATCTACAACAACGTTGTAAACCCGAGGTTCTCGGGAAGGTAACCAATATACCCGGCCCATTGTGTCAAATCATGCAAATGATGTAAGTTTGCATTCTATAATTCATTAGCTGATGGACCGTACCGAAAAGGACTATCTCGGAGAACACCTCATACCAACAGATGCCCTCTACGGGATTCACTCAAAAAGGGCGTTTGTAAATTTCCCCGGCACCAACCTCTTTCCGGTTGAGTGGTATATGGCCATGGGGTCGGTTAAGGAATCGGCATACAGAACCTACAGTAGGTTCAGGACAGCAGCTGCGGAGAAATACGGACACAGGGAGTCGGTGAGGATAATCAGTGATGATATTGTTGATGCCATGATGCATGCCGCCGGCGAAGTAGCCAGAGGCAATCATTTCGGCAACTTCATTGTACCAGGGATTCAGGGTGGTGCCGGAACCAGCATCAATATGAATGTAAATGAGATTATTGCGAACGCTGCACTGAAAAGGCTCGGGCATTCGCCCGGCGACTACCATATTATTGACCCTGTGGAGGATTGTAACATATACCAGTCAACCAACGATGTTGTGCCCACTGCGCTTACAATTGCCGTAATGAGACTGCTTAATGAACTGGCCACAGGTATCAACTCTCTCAGGCAGGCTATGGAGGAACTCGAAAGGGAGAACCGTACTGAGCTGCGACCCGGCTACACCCAGATGCAGGAGGCATTACCCTCCTCATTCGGTATGCTTTTCGGGGCATACAACGAGGCTCTCGCGCGCGACTGGTGGAGGGTTTCGAAGAGCCTCGAGCGTATTAAAACCATAAACATGGGAGGCGGTGCTACAGGCACTGGCCTGGGCATCCCAAGGTACTTCATCATGGAGGTTGTACCTGAACTGCGTAATTCAACAGGACTGCCACTGGCCAGGAGCGAGAACATGCCTGATGCAACCTCAAACCTCGACAAATGGGTTGAAGTACATTCCACAATAAAATCGCATGCCGTTAATCTTGAGAAGATTGCCTCTGACCTGAGGTTGCTTGCATCCGACCTTGTGAGCCCTAGGCAACTGCAACTGCCCGAGAGGCAGGTAGGCAGTTCAATTATGCCCGGAAAAATAAATCCGGTAATTCCGGAATATATTATTTCGGTTTCCCACAGGGTTTATGCCAACGACAATCTTATTACATCGCTGGCTGCACAGGGATGCCTTGAACTGAATGCATACCTCCCGGCAATCGGGTGTGCAGTAATTGAAAGCATAAACCTGCTTATAGCTGCCAACCATACGCTTCTTGAAAACAGTGTTAAAGGATTAACAGTAAACAGAGCATCATCATTCGAAAAGGTGCTGTTCACCCCTGCGGTGACAACGGCACTGGTTCCGTACATTGGCTATAACAAGGCCTCTGAGGCGGCAAGGATGATGAAAGAGCATGGCATTTCAGTAATTGAAGCTAACAATCGTCTTAATCTGATTGATCAGGCCAGACTTAATGAAATACTTCAACCGGCAAACCTTCTAAAAACCGGTTTCTCACTTGAAGAGATCTAATGCTACTCAGATGGTTAAAAGGGGCAGGGACAGAACTCCGCATATTGGAATTTACGGCAGGCGTAACTTCGGCAAGAGCAGCCTGATAAACGCCATTGCCGGACAGGATATTGCAATTGTATCGGACGTCGCGGGTACAACCACCGACCCGGTAAAAAAGTCATTCGAAATTACCGGGTTCGGACCGGTTGTACTTGTTGACACAGCCGGTATAGATGACACCGGCGAGCTTGGTGAAAAAAGGGTTACAAAAACCATGAACTCGATAAACACCATCGACATGGCTATTATAGTAACCGGCGAGAATATATGGGGTGAATATGAGGAAGAGCTTACCTCGAGGCTGAATGACAACGACATACCGTTTATTGTTCTCTCGGGCAAATCGGATATAAACCAGCCCGGCGGGGAGTTTACCGAAAAAGTGAAAGAGGCAACCGGCAAACAGCCTTTCCCATTTTCGGTTTACGACAAAGATGCACACGAGAACATCATTAGTCTTATCAGAGATACCATCCCCGCATCATCGCTGAAGCTTACGACCCTTGTGGGCGACCTTATCAGTCAGGGCGACGTGGTTCTGCTCATAACTCCTATTGACGTGGAAGCCCCCGAAGGCCGTCTTATCCTGCCACAGGTGCAGGTTATAAGAGATGTGCTTGACAACGACGCTGTTGCAATAGTACTGAAAGAGAGGGAGGCCGATGCATTTCTGAGAACTTCGGGTATAAAACCTGCCCTTGTGGTTACTGACTCGCAGGTATTCGTCAAAGCCGATGCATCGGTTCCGGCAGGCATCCCCCTTACCAGTTTCAGCATATTGCTGGCCCGGCAGAAAGGCGACTTTGCCAGCTACATAAAGGGCACTCCCGCGATATCAGACCTCAATGACGGCGACAGGGTGCTGCTGCTCGAATCATGCACCCACCATGTTGCCTGTGACGACATCGGGCGGGTTAAGATACCAAGGTGGATATCAAACTTCACAGGCAAGAAGCTGCACTTTGACGTCGTCGCAGGCCTCGACAATCTGCCGGCCGGAATCAGTGAATACTCGCTGGTAATACAGTGCGGTGGCTGCATGATAACGGCCCGTCAGCTTCAGCAGAGAATCAGAACCGCCGTCAGGGCCGGAGTGCCGGTAACCAACTACGGCATGGCCATTGCATACGTTCAGGGCATCTTTCACAGGGCTGTAGAGCCTTTTACCCGCGGGGGAACCAGGGGTTCCGAATACCTTTGAACCGGTCAGAAGCGGAAGTAGATAAACGGCTGTATGCCGGAAGTCTGCATGCGGGCCAGTAGAAAAACAAGCGCTATAACCGCTGTAAATATTACAACCACCGGCAGGCTGACAAACAAACCGCGGACCGCTTCCTTCGTACGGGCCGGAAGAAAATGAACTATATACCCGGCCGCAATAAGGATTAATACAACCGGATAGGCCTGCCACAGCAATGCAAACTGACCGCCCTTAAAAGTGGTGAAGATGTTGCGGATCATCAGCAGTGCCATCTCATTGCTTTCGGCCCTGAAGAATATCCAGGCGAAACTCACGAAATTGAATGTTATGAGAATCTGGATAAATGTTAAAAGAGGGTGCTTCCTGAACCTGGAAGGAAATAAACTCCCCCATATCTTATTGATAACCAGCCCGACCCCATGGAGCAATCCCCATATCACGAACCTCCATGAGGCACCGTGCCAAAGGCCCCCGAGTGCCATTGTAACAATCAGGTTTATTCCGGTAACCAGCCTGCCTTTGCGGCTTCCGCCAAGGGGAATATACAGGTAGTCCTTCAGCCACCGGGAAAGCGATATATGCCAGCGCCTCCAGAAATCGGTAATGCCTGTAGCCTTGTAAGGAGAGTTGAAATTAACCGGCAACCTGAACCCCAACAACAGAGCAACACCTGTTGCAATGTCGGTGTACCCCGAGAAATCGCAATAAATCTGCAGCCCGTACCCATATACCGCAAGAAGGTTTTCAGCACCGGCGTAATGCCCGGGGGCAGCAAACACCCGGTCGACAAAATTCACCGAGATATAGTCGGAAATTATCATTTTCTTGATCAGGCCAGCGGCTATCAGGTATATGGCATGTCCGAATTCCCGTTTGGTAAGGCTGTAGGGAAGATAAAGCTGGGGAACAAACTCCGATGCCCTGACAATCGGCCCGGCCACAAGTTGGGGAAAGAAGGAGACATAGAACCCGAAGTCGGATATATTACTGACAGGCTCAACCTTCCTTCGGTATACATCAACTGTATAGCTGATTGTCTGAAAGGTGAAAAACGAAATTCCGACAGGCAGTACTATTGAAGCAACATCGAATGATGTACCGAACAGTCCGTTGGCGGTAAGCGCCAGTATATTGGTGGCAGGAACAGAGGTTCCGAACCACTCATTTATTGAACTTACAATGAAGCTGTAGTATTTGAAATAGCCCAGCATTCCGAGGTTTACCATAAGGCTGAGCACCAGCAGAACCCTTCGTGTCCATATCTTTTCTGATGAATGAATCAGCCTGGCTGCAAAGTAATCGGTGAAGGTGGAGACAATAAGAAGACTCAGAAAAATGCCACCCGATTTCCAGTAAAAAAAGAGGCTGAATGCAAACAGGTAGAGGTTTCGCACAGCCATCTTTCTGTATATCAACGAATAACCCGCCACCAGTACCAGCAGGAAAAGCCAGAAAGCCAGATTTGTAAATATGAAGGGAGAGGAAGGGTCATATGCAAGGATTCCGGTTATGAGTGTCGCTGAGGGCCTTCCTGCCAATATACTCTCAGCCTGAACCACAATTGTATCGGATGCCTGAACCGCGGGCGAAAGTGTGTCGGTATGATGCGCAATGGTGTCGCTGCCAGGACCGGCAAAAAAAAACTCGTTCTGAAGCATCGCAGCTATTGAGTCCGATCCGGCATATGTAAAGTGAGTATAATCCTTCTGTGCGAGAGGCGGCTCCGCCTCAGTCCACTTCTGAATTGAATTCTCCCCTCCCATTGCCTGAAGTGCATCCCAGAATATTATACCGGCGGTGCCGGCAGCCCTCCTTTGCGCATCGCGTATATTGCCGATATTGCTGTACGAGCTAATGGTTCCGTCCCTGTTTTCAGCCATGTCGGTAACTCCGGCAAGAAGTATCTCAGCGCCGGGGCATAACTCCTTCAGCAGGCTGAACTGTCGCTCAAGGCCCTTCTGGTAATATGTATAGTCCTCCCTGACGTTCTTAACGACATTCAGGCCGTAGTGCAGGATTATAAGGTCGGGGGCAAGCATGGAAAACAGCATTCCGAGGTTTTCCCTGTCGGCCAGGGTGAATTCCAGACCGGCGCTGCCACGGTGCGGAATATTGTCAACGGCAACCCCTTTTTCAGCTTCCAGGCTGAAACAATAGACATCGGGCGAACCGGTTCCGGCAAAGATAATTCTGACATCACTGGCGGAACCAAGGCTAACAGAATACTCCCGGGGTCCGGCGCCGCGACTAAGTGAATCGGAGGCCACGACAGCCCCTCCCGCATACACGGTCACCAGGCAGTTGCCATGAAGGTTCCCGTAGAAAAGCCTTAACCTTTTATATACCGCCGGGGTTCCTGAAGTAAATATTGACGGAGTTACCCTCACTGTTGCATTGACACCATGCTTTACTACCGAATCGGGAGGAAGAAACCTGCAGAACGACATGAACGGGCCGATCCCGGTGTGATTAATGGCTCCGCTGCGGTAGGAGAGATATGTGTAACGCGTCCAGTTGGATGACGACCGTACCTCCACGGTGCGGGTATACATAACCGGCATCAGTGGCTGTAGCAGGCCGGGCCCGGAGCCACCATAAACATCCTGAAGACTGCTTCGCAGGTAGGAGGTAATCCTGTCGCCTTCAAGCTGACTGTCGCCGAATACCATTATTCTCACCGGTAAGGAATCGGCCTTTGAGAGCCTCTGCATTATTCTTTCCCCGGGCAGGTACACAGGCAATAATGTGGCTGTATCGGGCTCTGTTAATACCGTTTCGGTGATTGTGCCGGCACTGGTTTGGGTGCCGGCCGGTTCAGGAAGGGATACATTGCTGCCTGCAGAAAGGCTTTGCAGTGAACCCGCCAAACCCGGGATTACTGCCACTGGAGCATACAGCGAAACCGCAGCGGTAACAAGCACTGCGGCCAGCATAAAAAGCAATATCCTTAACGGGCGCATATCTTACCCGGCTAAAGTAATGAAGATCAGCTTTTTCTTCTGATCCTCAACCTCTGCCCTACCTGAATCTTCCCTGCATCGCTCAGATTATTGAGCGCCAGGATATCGGACACCGATACTCCGTTGTACAATTTCGCGATATCCCAAACCGTGTCGCCCCTCCGTACAATGTGGTATTCATATTCACCATCTGCCTGGACTTGTCCGGACGTTGAAGGTTTTGCAACCGAATTCACGGGTACCGGTTTTCCTGAAAGGGTCTGTTTCTCCTGAAAGGACATGGAATTGATACGCGAATAATGATCGGCTCGTGACGGGTCGACATAAACAGTTATTTTCTGGCCTGCATGTATTGTGTTCCGGTAAATATTGTTCCAGTACCTGATGTCAGAAAGGGGTATATTGTACCACTGTGCTATATATCCCAGGTTGTCGCCGCTCTTAACCGTATACACCAGTTTAGTTTTACCCTTCACATCGGGCGTGGAAAATGATGATGATGCCGGGTTGGTAGTCTGACTTGTCTTCGCCAGGTAAACATTGGCCTTGTGACTCTCTATCGTGTCGTGAAGGTAGATAAAGTCACCCACATGTGTCATTGGCAGGGTGATTGGCTGTGGTTTGGTACGCCCCGGTATCAGTCCGGTACGATACTGCGGGTTAAGAGCCCTGAGTTTGTTGTATGGTATATCCATTACCTCTGCAATCTGGCTAAGATGTATATCGCGTGTAACCATGATGGTATCAATTGAAAGGGGAAGGCTGACAGGGATCGGACTGATATTATGCTCCCTGTTATATGTCATTGCATACAGTGCAGCCACATACTGGGGTATATACCCCCTTGTTTCCCTTGGAAGCCTGTAGTATATATCCCAGTAGTCCTTTTTGTTTCCCGACCTTGCAATTGCCTTGTTTACATTGCCGGGGCCGCAATTGTAGGCAGCAATAACAAGTATCCAGTCATTGTATATTTTGTAAAGATCAGTAAGGTAGCGTGCTGCAGCATGGGTTGATTTGACCGGATCGCGACGCTCGTCAAGCACCGAATTAATTGTAAGACCATACATTCTTCCCGTACTGTACATGAACTGCCATAAACCGGTTGCCCCCACCCTTGAAACCGCATTCGGATTAAGAGCCGATTCAATCACAGCCATATATTTCAGCTCAGAGGGAAGACCGTACGAACCGAATATATCCTCTATCATGGGAAAATAGAAATCCTGTAGGCCCAGAATTATCCTGAACTTGTCATACTGCCTGGAGGTGTACACATGTATGTGGTTCCTTATAATATTATTGTATGGCAGGGTGATTATTGAATTGATACGCCCGAGCCTGTCGAGATAAACCGAGTCGGGAAACTCGGGTATATGTTGCTGAGTATCTGTCATACTATCACCATGTTGCTGAAGGGTCAACCTTACATACCATGTATTAACAAGACTGTCGAGGTCACGTGAAATGCGTCTCATGTCCTCTTCAGGCAGTTCCTGTGCCTGAATAACTGAAAAGGAAGTTAAGACTGATGCTGTAATAAGAAGTATTCTGCGCTGAATATTCATTTCAAAGTTGGTTAAAAGGTTTTTACTAATCTGATATTAAAAGCCACCAGGTTGCCATTCCATACAGGCATAGGCGATGGTTGAAGCGACAGGTTTATTCCGTCACCTATATCATAGTCCGAAAGGCTGGCGTCGACGTTGGCATCGAGTATGGAAAGCAGATACCATGCTGCAATGCCAATATATGAGAGGTCGCGGTACTTCTTGTAATAATCGATGCCCGACAGGAGTCGCTCCCTGATATACTGAGCCTCGGAAGCATTATGCGTTTCGGGGTGAAGCACAGGGTCATAAGATACGGGATCCCAGCCGCTAAGCATGCTTATGTAGCTGTCTGTTTCCGGTATCAGGTCGGTGAAGTCCTGATAAGCCCTGGTGAACCTGATATGGTTTGATGAGTTGAACCAGACGCCATAACCCAGACCGGCGAAACCGGCATATACAACAGGGATCTTCCAGTATTTCCGGTTGTATACCTGCCCCATCCCGGGCAGTGCGGCAGCCAGCATGGTGGCCCGGTGTGGCTCCTTCGGAAGCCTGACAGGCTTTTGCCTGAGAGCAACAGTATCCTGGGCAAGCCCGGGAAACTGGAGAAGAAAAACCATTACGGCTGTAATATTTATTCTGGCGATTACGGCAAAAGTCATAAGTCGGACAGTTATCCTGCAAATGATAACGCAACCGCAAAGATAATATTTTAGGAATTCAGCCTGTCGAAGACGCTCAGTATACGTTCCATCTCCTCGTTGCTGTCGAACTGGATAACGATTTTCCCCTTTCCCTTGTCGTTGATTCTGAACGACACCTCGGTTGAAAATATAGTTTTAAGATGATCGGCCAGTTGCAGGAAGTCCTGGTTAAGCTTTTTCCTTTTCTCAGAACGCACCGGATCGCGGTGGGGACCTGCCTGGAGGAGCCTCACCAGCTCTTCTGTCTGTCGTACCGATAAATCTTCATCGAGTACCCTGTAATAAACTTCTATCTGGCTGGCAGGGTCTTCAATACTGATAAGGCCTCTTGCATGACCCATTGAGAGCTGCCGGTTACGGATACCAAGCTGGATTTCAGCCGGCAATTTAAGCAGCCGCAGGTAGTTGGCAACCGTCGATCTCTGTTTGCCTACCCTGTCACTCAGCTGTTCCTGGGTAAGCCTGCATTCCTCAACGAGCCGCTGGTAGCTTATTGCCACCTCCATTGCATCCAGATCCTCGCGCTGTATGTTTTCAACGAGGGCCAGTTCAAGCATGGCCTGATCATCGGCGGTACGGACATATGCCGGCACATGGGTGAGTCCGGCCAACCTGGCAGCCCTCAGCCTGCGTTCACCGGCAATCAGCTGGTAACGCCCCCCCGGAGCCTCACGCACCGTAAGCGGCTGTACTATACCCAGCTGCCTGATTGATGCTGCCAGTTCACCCAACGAGTCCTCGTCAAACCGTATGCGCGGCTGATGAGGATTTGCATCAATTGAATCAACAGGTATCTGCAGGTTCGCCTCAACTTTCTTATCCAGAACCTCCTTTTCCACCCCGTCAATAAGGGCTCCAAGTCCGCGGCCCAAAGCACTCTTTTTTGTCATACCCGACAGTTATTTCTTTGAACGTTCAGCTTCTTTGTCGATTACCTCCTGGGCAAGGTTAAGGTAGTTAACCGAACCTCTCGATTCTGCATCGTACAGTATGGCAGGCTGTCCGTAACTGGGTGCTTCTGAAAGCTTTACATTCCGCTGAATGATCGTTTTAAATACCATCTGCTGGAAATGCCTGTTAACCTCCTCAACTACCTGATTGGAAAGCCTGAGACGTGAATCGTACATAGTCAGCAGGAAGCCTTCAATTTCAAGAGCAGGATTCAGGTTGTTCTGAATAATCTTGATTGTATTAAGGAGCTTTCCGAGCCCCTCAAGCGCGAAATACTCACACTGTACCGGTATAATAACCGAGTCGGATGCCGTAAGCGCATTTACTGTCAGCAGTCCAAGCGAAGGCGAGCAGTCAATAAGCACATAATCAAACCTGTCGGTAACCCTGGCAATAACTGACTTAAGTACCTTTTCCCTTTCGGGCAGTTCCAGCATCTCAATCTCAGCCCCTACAAGGTCAATATTGGAGGGGATTATTTTCATATTGTTGATTTCGGTGTTGATAATGGCTTCTGCCGGATCAACACCCTCAATCAGACAATCGTATATAGTTGATTTGAACTGTTTCGGATCGATTCCGATACCTGAGGTAGAGTTGGCCTGAGGATCGGCATCAACAATCAAAACCTTCCTGTCGAGCGCTGCCAGACTGGCCGCCAGATTGATTGCAGTTGTTGTTTTTCCCACACCACCCTTCTGGTTGGCCAGCGATATAATTCTTCCCATAAATATCAGTTGTTTTTCTTCTTTTCAGAGCTTCAAATTTACAACATATGGCCTTATGGTGCGGGTATGGCAGTTTTGAGTTACAAACATTTCAACCGGGGTTTTAAACACGTTATTAACACCATTGCCCTGGCCCCATGCTTTCAATTGGTAATAATAATTGCCATATTTGCGGCAATTAGTTTTAACCCAACTGATGAGCAGCGGAACTATTTCTGACAAATGGCTGGTAATCGTTAATCCCAATGCCGGCAGGAAAAAGGGAAAGAAGGACTGGTGGCAGATTGCCTCATTGTTATCGAAGTACGATGTCAGCTATAATGTGATTTTCACAGAGCGGCCCAGACATGCAATTGACTTAACAATCAGGGGAATAGCTGACGGATACCGGAAGATAGCAGCAGTTGGCGGCGACGGCACAATGAATGAAGTGGTTAACGGAGTCTTCCTGCAGACTGTGGTGCCAGGCCGCAGTATTACCCTCGGGATAATTACTGTGGGAACCGGCAACGACTGGGGCCGGATGTTTGGCATTCCGCATGATTACGAGGGTGCTGTAAGGCTGATAAGCCTCAACAATACCTGTCTGAGCGACACAGGGATTGTTGACTACCACACCGGTAACGGGAAAGGCAAAAGGTATTTCATAAACATAGCAGGACTGGGTTTCGATGCTGTGGTTGTAAGAAGAACCAATGCACAGAAAGAGAAAGGCCGCAACAGCAAGGCCATCTATTTTTACAACCTGCTCAAAAGCCTTCTTTTCTACACACATACTCATACCGATATTGTTATTGACGGGAAGCTTGTCACAAACCAGACATTTACAATCAGCCTCGGCATAGGGAAATACTCGGGCGGCGGTATGAGACAGACACCCAATGCCATTCATGACGACGGCCTTTTCGACATCACTGTCATTAAGCGGATGAGAAAGGGAGAAATAATATGGAGCCTGAGGAAACTATATAACGGCACAATTCTCGATCACCCGAAAATTGAAGGACATACCGGCAAAAATATCATTATCAACAGCCAGCCCCCGATCCATCTTGAAGCCGATGGTGAAACACTCGGACACTCGCCTATTGAGTTCAATATACTTCCCTCGGCTGTAAATGTGATCTGCAAACCAGCCTGACCCACCGGCTTCATTGTCCGGTAACCCTTATCTGAAAGAGCTTCGGCCAGTTCTTACCAGTAACCCATATACGACCACTCTCACGATCCCAGGCAATTCCGTTCAGAACATCGTCACCTTCATTCATTTTATCTGAATCGGGCAGAATTCCTTTAAGGTCGATGTAACCAGTCACTTTTCCGGTTGCCGGATCAATCCGTGCAATCAGGTCTGACATAAACACATTGGCCCAGATCTCTCCGTTCACGTACTCCAGTTCATTGAGATACATAACCATTGACTTGTTGTCGTAAACCTCTATTATTCTGACTGTTATAAAACCATTCGGATCGACAACATATAGTTTGTTCGAGCCGTCGCTCATAACCAGCCTGTCATCGACAGTGGTTAGTCCCCACCCTTCAGTATTATAGTAAAACTTCCCTAACTCCGTGAAGTTCTCAATATCGTATACAAATCCAACCTTATGCTTCCATGTCAGCTGATAAATCCTGTCGCCCAGAAGGGCAATCCCTTCACCAAAAAACTTAGCTTCAAGATTGAGTCTCCGTATAACAACGCCCGTTTCGGGATCGACCTTCCGAAGTGTTGACCTACCCTCCTGTCCGGTGCTCTCATAAAAAAAACCGTTATGAAACAAAAGTCCCTGAGTATAGGCTGTTTTGTCGTGACTGAATATCCGTTCAATGCGGTATCCATACCTCGCGGGTACCAGATCGGAAAGGATTGTCAGGAACATTGATACAGACTGAGGCCGTCCCCTGCCAGAATAAGCCAGCAGCCTGAGGGCCCTGACTCCGGTTGTACCGGTTTGTTGAGCTGGAATCACAGTGTTATATGAGCCATCCCTGATGGTTGTAAGCAGCCTGCCTGCGAAGTATATCTCAACAGAATCAGGGGAAATCCCGGTGGTTTTCTCAAATGTTATCCTGATTGCGGAGCCGGAGGGGAACTCCTGTGATGGAACCGGTGACAGTACCCTGATAATTTCAGCTGCAGCTGATGCAGCCTCACCGGCCGACATACTGACTGAGTCAGCGCCGCTGTTGCCGACTGTGCCGGGTGACCCGCCGCATGATACGATAACCGACACTACCAGAAGTGATGCAAATACCGATGATACCATAATAGTCAGAAACCTGTTATTGCCTTTCATTTTTCCTTTCTACGTCTGAAAAACCTGAATAATCCTCCGCCTCTGCGGGCCACTGCCTTCTCTGCTGCCTTCTCCTGAAGCTCCCAGGGATTAAGCATCTGCCATATCTCACTCCACCCATGAAATCCGCCTATATTCTTATCGTCAATAAAGATGTCGGCATCAACCTTCCTGCTTACCTCATCACTATAAACCTCCTCGGGGTAGTTCTTATTCACGGCATAGAATTCAATGCCATTCTTCCTGCAGAAATCCACAGCCTCATCAAGTTCCTTTCCCGTGCGTAATGTCCACAGAATAAGGATGGCTCCGGCCTTTTCCATCTCCCTGAGAGTTCTGAAGGCAAAAAGTTTCTCTTTTCCTATTGCCGGATATGCATGCTCAACGATGGTACCATCGAAGTCAACTGCAATTTTTATATTACGCAGATCAACCACTTCAGCTTTTTGGGTAAAGTTAAGGAATAGTAATAACTTTACGACCTGGCCAACCAGCGATCTTAACCATCAGTCATGAAACGGCATATTCCCAACCTTATTACCCTTCTTAATCTTGCGTCGGGTTTTACGGCAGTAATATTCATCATGCATGGTGATATTCTTACTGCCTCATGGGTACTGGTTGCAGCTCTCTTCTTCGATTTTGCCGACGGGCTCGCAGCAAGGCTGCTTAAGGCATGGTCGGAACTGGGAAAGGAGCTCGACAGTCTCGCCGATGTAGTCAGCTTCGGTGTGGCGCCTGGTCTGTTGGTTTATACACTTGCCGGCGATTCAGCCCCTCAATGGGCAAGAATATTGCTATCGGCCATGCTGCCGGTGTTGGCTGCCCTGCGACTGGCAAAATTCAATACCGACCCCGACCAGAAGGATTCATTTGTGGGTTTGCCTTCGCCTGCCGCCGCCATAGCAATAATTACTCTTGTACTCAGTATGGCCCATTCCGGAAAGGGAACCCCAGACCTTGTGGCAGGTAATCAGATTGCTCTCTTTG
>VGGM01000007.1 GCA_016868515.1 Bacteroidota bacterium
CGTTCTTACCTCAACGGAACTTCCGATATACACGAGGCCGACATCAGTTTCCAGATGAGGGTAAGGGATGCCTATATCGGAACCGCAGCCGCCGACGGCAGGCTTACAATACTTAACTGTTCCTCACCCGACGGAGGTATGATGACCCCGCAGGAAATATTTGCCCTGATAGTTGATTTACTGTATGAAAAAAACCTCCTGGAATAGAATGAAATACATTGCACTGGCGTCGAGAATAATTGCCGGGATACTCTTTGTCTTCTCGGGTTTTGTTAAGGGAGTCGACCCGGTCGGCTCACAAATAAAGTTCTCCGACTATTTAGCAGCGGCAGGTATGTCACTGCCCGACTCAATACTGCTCGTGGCCGCAATGTTGCTGTGCGCCATTGAATTTATTACAGGGGTAATGCTCATTACAGGATCGTTGTACAAAACCGGGGTGATGCTTTATACCATTTTTATGGCAATCTTCACCCCACTTACCCTGATTCTTGCAATCTTCAACCCGGTAAGCGACTGCGGATGCTTCGGCGATGCTGTTCACCTGACAAACTGGGAAACATTCTTTAAGAACCTGGTTCTTCTGATACCCGGTGCAGTAATGCTGGCTGATGTACGGAAAAAAACCCGCAGCCGGCTACCGGTCATGGAATTACTTACAATATCCTCCTCCCTGCTGATCTTTGTCGCTTTTATGATTATTAACGTTGTCTGGCTGCCGGTTATTGATTTCAGGCCCTACAAGGTCGGCGTTAACCTGACAGAGGCCATGAGCATTCCTGAAGATGCACCTCAGGATATCTACAGTACAACTCTTATCTATGAAAAAGATGGAATCCGGAAGGAGTTCTCCCTCGAAAATTACCCTGCCGATGATTCGACATGGAAATTTATCGACCAGAAATCGGTGCTGGTAAGAAAAGGTTATGAGCCGCCCGTGAGAGACTTTCATGTTGCAGCTTTTCAAGGGGGTGAAATCACCAATACCATTCTTTACAGTCAGGACTATTCACTGTTAATGATTTCACACAACCTGGGTAAAGCCGGAAGGAAGAACCTCGATGAGGGATTTATGAGAGGTTTCGGACTGGCGGAATCAGGGGTCGGCTTCTATGTCGTAACCTCATCACCGGCCGATGAAATAGCCAGATTCGTCAACGGTCTCCGGTTCTGCACCGCTGACGGAACCCTGTTGAAAACAATCGTACGATCAAATCCCGGTTATCTGCTTATTAAAGAGGGAACTATCCTGGCCAAATGGTCGCCGGCATCTCTGCCTGACGATGATTGGTTCAGTTCAAATATTTCTGCAGCAGTATTGAGGAGGTCGGCAAACAGAAATGCCGCTTATGTAACATGGCTCTTCTTTTTTGTGATTGCCGGAACCATAGCCGTGATAAGATTCTCTGGTGTAAAATATTAAACCTAAAAGTAATTGATAATGAGACGTAAAATCGTAGCAGGAAACTGGAAAATGAATCTGAGCCTCGCCGAAGGATACCAACTGGCTGAAAGTGTAAAATCCGAAACTAAAGTAATAAAACCGGCAGGCACCGATATCGTTTTATGCACTCCCTTTATTCACCTGAAGGGGGTTTCCGATATAGTTCAGGATTCCGGAATCGCCACCGGGGCCCAGAACTGCTCCAACGAAAAATCGGGTGCCTTCACTGGCGAAATATCCGCATCAATGATTAAAAGCGCTGGTGCCCGATGGGTAATTATCGGCCATTCCGAACGAAGATCGCTGTTCGCAGAAACCGATAACCTCGTCCTGCGCAAAACATCAGCAGCCATCGAATCAGGACTGAGGGTTATCTTCTGCTGCGGTGAAGTGCTTGCAGAAAGAGAAAGAAATGACCACTTCAGGGTTGTAAAAAGACAACTTGATGAAGGATTACTCGGGTTACAGGTGTCTGACTTCAGCAAAACTGTCATCGCCTACGAACCGGTTTGGGCAATTGGTACAGGTGTTACAGCTTCACCAATCCAGGCCCAGGAGATGCACGGGTATATCAGAAGCCTGGTTCAGGAGGCATACGGAACCACTGTTGCCCGTGAAACCCTGATACTGTATGGCGGAAGCTGTAAAGCTTCAAATGCAGCCGAAATATTCTCAATGCCCGATGTCGACGGAGGTCTTATTGGAGGAGCCTCACTTAACTCCGCAGAATTCGCCGGGATAATAAGGGCAGCCGAATTGTAATGCATTACATCGAGATCGATATTGCAATACCCGATGGTTTCCCCGATGGCAGGGAAATAGCCGTTGCATTGCTCAGCGATGATGGTCTTGACACCTTTCTTGAAACCGATAAGGGATTAGTCACATTTGTCAGATCTGACGGTTTCTCCCGGGCCTTATTAGCCCGAAACAGACTCTTTGATATTAACGGTGACTTCAGGTTCAGATTCAGAACCCGCAAGGTACCTGATGTAAACTGGAATGAGATTTGGGAAAAGAGCTTTAACCCGGTAATTGTCGGAGAAGATGTGGTCGTAAGAGCTCCTTTTCACAAAACTAACGGCAGTTATCGTTATGAGATTATTATCGAACCTAAAATGGCTTTCGGTACCGGCCACCACGAAACAACCGAATTAATGATGTGGCTGATGCTCAAAAATGATTTCAGAGGCAAAAGGGTGACCGACCTTGGCTGCGGAACCGGTATTCTGGCAATTCTGGCCTCACTCATGGGCGCCTCGTCGGTGACTGCAATTGACAACGACCCGCTTGCAGTCGGAAACTGTCTTGAAAATCTGAAAACAAACAACGTAAACAATGTCGATGTTGTACCTGGCGACGCCGCCTATCTGACTGACCGGAAAGAATCGTTCGATACGATTCTCGCCAATATCAACAGGAATACTCTTATCGCTGAAATGTCTACAATGGCCGGCGCCCTGCGTACCGGCGGCGTAATTCTGCTAAGTGGTTTCTATAATTCCGACAAAGAGGTAATTGCAAACTCAGCCTCAGGTGCCGGACTAAAGCTGGTGCAGTTTATTGAAAAGAACAGTTGGGTTGCGATGATGTTTGCCAAATTATAAACAGACTATCACCATGAATATCAGAACAACTACACTGGCCGCACTAATCGCTGTAACTGTCACCGCAGGTGCACAGACGGGAAAGGTATTCACCACCGAAAAGGTCTCCTTCATTGATGAAATGACCAGATTCATGGGCACCAGCCTGAATGAAAGACAGAAAACCATACTCACGGGGTTTCTTATGCAATGGGACAGCATCACGGTAAGCGAAGAAACCAGATCGGGTATTGTGGTCGTTGCAGCCCAGATGGAGGGAAGGAACATGCGGCCCTTACCGGAATTCATAAGTTTTCTCGATGCGATATCAGCATTTTCCGGCTCCGAAAAGGGTCTGAGTATGCTTCCGGAATGGCTTAAGGGTTATTCCGGAATTGTTGTCAATCCCTCCTATACAAACAGTGAAATCGACAGGTATCTGGTAATGTCGTCACTGCTTGCGCGTGAAAACTGTCTCTACCGCTCAAACAGTGTGAAATGGATAATAGGCGATGACAATTTTTCTTTTACGCATGATACCGTTTTCAAGCTGAATATTACCGGTTCCAGCCTTATATGCTATTCACAAAACGACAGTACAATAATATACAATGCCTCCGGAACCTATTTCCCATCAACATACGAGTTCCGGGGAAAAACGGGCAAAGTACTGTGGGAAAAGGCAGGGTACGGTTCCAATGAAATGAGTACCGATATCTTCGACTATAAAGTCGATATGTCCCGTAACAACTTCTCAGCCGACTCGGCAATGCTGTATCATAAAAGATTTTTTCCGGGTCCGGTTGCCGGATCACTCACCGACCAGGCTGCAAGAATCACATCACCAGGTAATGCGCTCTTTCCGAAATTCGAAACCCGTGTTAAAAAGTTCAGGATCGACAACCTTTTTCAGGATGTAAATTACGAAGGGGGACTGACATTTGAAGGGGCTACCGTAAGAGGAACAGGTGAAAAGTATTTTCCGGCCCTTCTGTCGCTCTACCGCAATGATACTCTTTATGTTGAGGTACGGTCGTCAAATTATTTGCTCACAAAGACCGGAATCAACTCACAGGAGGCAACGATGACACTCTTCCTTGAAAATGATTCCGTATTCCATTCCAATCTTGGTTTCCAGTACATGGCAGGAACGCGTGAAGTCAATTTTTTCCGTACAAGCAGCCCTGTTTCAAGAAGCCCCTATTTTAATTCCTTTCATAACCTCGATATGTACTTCGAGTATTTCTCGTGGGATATGGATGAACCTCTGATTAAACTGTCAAGAGCAAGGGGAGCTTCAATCGGACAGGCCCAGTTCGAATCATTCTCCTTCTTCCGTTCATCCATATTCGAGAGAATGCTCTATTACGATGACGTTCACCCCCTTTACAACCTTAAAAAGTTCGCTGAGTACTACTACTCTGAATCATTCCCCGTTACTGAATATGCTGCATGGCTGAACAAACCGGTGGAAAGTGTTACTGCTCAGTGTATTGAACTTGCAAACAGGGGATTCCTCTTCTATGACAGATCAATCGACGAGGTTACGATTAAACCAAAAGTCGACGATTATCTAAACTCTTATGCACGACGAAAGGACTATGACGTCATCTCAATTTTCAGTGAAGTTGGCGCACCCGCCGACAACGCTGTTATCGACCTCCGGAACTTCAACCTCATAATTAACGGAGTACAGAATGTCTTCCTGAGCGACTCACAGAAAGTCGCAATATTCCCCTATGAAAACAGAATTATTGTTGAGAAGAACCGTAATTTCAGATTCGATGGTGTTGTGGTTGCCGGCCTTTTTACAGTATTCGGGCATGAATTCAGTTTCAGCTACGATAAATTCAAGATTGACCTTACCAAAATCGACTCCATAAAAATAGCTGTCGAAACAACCGACAGGGACAATATGGGAAGACCACTTGTAAAAGAGATAAATAACCTTATTCAGCTGGGAACCGCCGAACTATTTATCGATGACCCCAATAACAAGTCGGGACGGCGAAGCCTCCAGCAATACCCCATAATCAATGCAACTACCTATTCATATATCTTCTTCGATCGTATACCCGGACTGGAAGGAATCTACCCCCAGTCAGACTACTATTTCCGCGTAGATCCGTTCACTTATGATAATATTGACCATTATGTGGCCACTGATCTTAACCTTTCAGGTGTCTTCCACGGAGGTAAAATCACACCCGAATTACGGCAAAGCCTTATAATACAAGATGATAACTCACTCGGTTTCTCAATGAATATTCCTCCCGAAGGACTTGAAATCTACGAGGGCAAGGGAAGGCTGTTTAATTTTATGAGTATGAGCAACAACGGACTGGTTGGTAACGGAAGAATTGAAAGGCTATCAGGCGTTACACGCTCAGAGAATTTCATGCTGTTTCCCGATTCCCTCAGAACCACTGCTTCTGAATTTGCAATTACAGCCGATGCCGCCGGCACCTACCCCAGCCTTGTTGTAAAGGATGCCGAAATCAGGTGGCTTACCGGAACCGATGAATGGATTGCCTGGAACCGGCAGGGAAAGGATTTTGAAATGTATGCCAACAACACACGGCTCAACGGCACGATCATTCAGACCCCTGCAGGTATGACCGGCAAGGGGGTTATCGACAGACCCGATGCAAGGGTAACATCTGATTATTTCAGCTTCACAACCGGTACAATCACTGCCGACTCATCCGATTATGTACTTAAACCCCTGAGAGGTGAAGGTATCGCTTTCCTGGCAGGGAATGCCACAACAGAAATTGACTTTCCCAGACAGGAAACCCGGTTCAGACTCAATTCCGATGACTCAATGGTCAAGTTCCCTGAAATTGAGTTTATCTGTACCATGTCTGACTTCACCTATAACATGCAGACTCAGATCCTTAATATGGAGCAGAAAGGACTTTCTTCTTCAGCACTTACCCCTCCCGGTGAACTAATTCAAATCACACGCAACGAGTTTGAAAAACCAACCTTCTATTCAACAAATAACCTGCGCGACACTCTCAAATTTTCAGCAAGACAGGGCTTCTACTACCTGAATGATGAGATTGTCGAGGCCGGTGGCATCAACTACATCCCCGTTGCTGACGCACTTATACAACCGGGCGACGGAAAAATCAGAATCGGTAAAAGAGCCGAAGTGAAGAGTATCGGCGATGCTGTAATAGCCGTAAACAACAGGCATATTATTCATTCTGCGTCGGTAAAAATTGCATCGGCCGTTAACTATACCGGCAATGGAGTATTTGACTATGTCGATGAGGATGGAAATCCCAGTCCTCTCGTGTTAAGTGAAATAAAAGTCGATACACTCTCAACCAACGCAAGAGGGTATATCCCTCCGACTCAGAATTTTATGCTGAATCCTTTCTTCTCATTCTCAGGCGATGTTATGTTGTCGGCCAGAAGAGACTTCCTGACATTTACAGGGGCCGCAGGTATAATTCACAACTGTAGTGAAATCGAGTCACTACCTGTAAAATTCAAGGCAGAAATAAACCCTGCCGCAGTAATGATACCCATTTCCGATAAACCAAGGGATATCAATGATAATATGGTATTCTCGGCCTCATTTCTTAATACCGACTCACTTCATATCTATCCTGCTTTTCTCTCACCAAGAAAATCCTGGAGTGATTCACCACTTATAACAGCATCAGGATCAATATACTACGACAAGGCAATGGGCAGCTATAAGATTGCCAGCCTGAATAAGCTTACCGACAATGCATTACCCGAGAACATTGTTACATTCGACAAGAACTTCTGTCTTCTCACCGGAGAAGGGAAGATAGATTTCGGGGCCAACTTTGACCTGTTAAAACTTCAGACTGCAGGCAGGACTCTTCATAACACCGATTCCTCGAAGCTGACTGTTCAGACGCTAATGGCTCTCGATTTCTTCTTCTCAGGCGAAGCCCTTACGATCATGTCCGATGAGATCCGTCTCAACCCATCGCTCAGACCGGTAAGCCTCAATACCGATCTCTACCGGAAGGGATTAAGCCAGATTATCGGCCCCAACGCAGCAAAAATACTGGGTGACGAACTTGCCACTTTCGGTACCGTAAGAAGCATGCCACAGGAATATGTCTTTGAAATTCTTCTGAATGATGTGACTCTGGTCTGGAATGAATACACATCCTCATTCCGGTCGGTTGGTAAAATAGGGATTGGCTTTGTCGGACAGCAACCTGTAAACCTTTACGTCGACGGATTCATCGAAATTCAGAGAAGAAGGTCCGGCGACCTTATCGATGTATACCTCAAAGCCGATGAATCAACATGGTATTACTTCTCATACTTCCGGGGCGTAATGATGACCCTCTCTGGTAATAATGCGTATAATACCCTCATTTCCGGTGCAAAACTCAAGGATCGCAGAGATCCGAAAGCCAATGCACGAACCCCCTACACTTACATGATAGGGCAGGAAGACAGGTTCCGCAACTTCCTCAGAAGAATGAGTTCGAATGAGTTAATCGATGAGCTGCTTCAGTAAATCTGCAACAGGAAACTCAATGTGGTAATGCAACTCTTCTACTCCGGAAATATCGACCATGGGTACTGCTCCTTCTCAGGTGAGGAATCGCGACATATTATAAAGGTACTTAGAATGTCAAAAGGTGATCCTATTATGGTAACCGATGGCCGTGGCAACCTCGGAAAGGGTATCATCAGCGAAACCGACCCTGCAGGTTGTACAGCCATAATTCATGAGGTGACAACCGGAAGTGATACCCGTAATTACAGGCTCCACATCACTATTTCACCTCTGCAGAACAGTGAACGGCTCGACTGGTTTGTGGAAAAGGCAACCGAAATAGGCATCGATGAAATAACACCGGTAATCAGCAGGTACTCGGCAAGGAAAGTGGTTAACACCGCAAGACTCAGAAGGCTGGCACTATCAGCAATGAAACAATCGCTTAAAACACAACTGCCGGTTATCAACGAGCCTCTCTCCTTCAGTAACATTGTTAAAATGGAGCATGCCGGCATGAAAATGATAGCATGGTGCAGAGCACCTGGGAAAAACATCATAAAATCAGTATACTCCAAAAGCAGAAGTGCCGTAGTTTTAATCGGGCCGGAAGGTGATTTCTCACCCGAAGAGGTCAGCGAGGCAGAAGAAGCCGGTTTTATCCCGGTTTCCCTTGGCAAATCCCGTCTCCGAACAGAAACGGCAGGTATTATTGCCTGCCACGCCATCTGTTTCATGAATCACTGAAAACTATTCCCCATCCATCCGGCCTGCTTCTATCCTCAGCAGCAAACCCTCAACCAGGGCGTCGGGCGCCGATGGCTCAACCATCGAAAGAGCGGTAATAACATCGGAAAACAACTGCCCGAAACCCCATGCATCGTCATAAATATCAGTATTCCTGACATCTATGTCGGATAGTCTCACGTATGGTGGTAATGTGGCAGAAGCAGGTATCATCCCCCTTTTTTTTCATAAACGGGGGAACCAAAACATTATTGCACCAAGTCAGTTAATTACGAGACTGATGTTGTTTTCTGACATCAGCTTGCGCATATTTATCAGCGCATATCGCATGCGGCCAAGGGCCGTGTTGATGCTGACATTGGTAATATCGGCTATCTCCTTGAAACTGAGGCCGGTATAGTGACGCAGAATTACAACCTCACGCTGATCTTCGGGCAGCATCTGTATTAGCCGCCTGATGTCACGGACCACCTGGCGCTTTACCATCACATCCTCAACAGTGTCATCGGCAAACCTCTTCGAATTGAAAATATCGCACTCGTAGTTGTCGTTCGAAATGACATTCATCTGCTTCTCACGCCTGAAATGGTCTATTATCAGATTGTGGGCTATTCTCATCACCCATGAGATGAATCTTCCGTTATCCTCATAACGGCCCGATTTCAGCGACTGGATCACCTTCAGAAAAGTATCCTGAAATATATCCTCCGCCAACGCCTGATCGCGGATATACATCGAAATGTATCCGTAAACCTTGCTCTTATGTGTTCTGATTAATTTCTCAATCGAGGACTGATCACCACCTATGAACCTTTTTATAAGTTCATAATCGGTTATTGTGTTGCTCATAACTCTCTCTTTTAATGGTCAAGAGTAGAGATTTTCTATAGGCAGTCCTCCGTGGTTTTGATATACAAAGACAAAGAAATGAATTTTTTCTGATTTGAAAGTATTACTTTTGAAATTTAACAAATTCTTAACCATAACACTGTTTTACGGGTGAGCGAAGAGTTGGGTTGCATTGAGATACGTGGTGCGAGAGTTCACAACCTGAAAAATATAAATCTTAAAATTCCGCGTAATAAACTAATTGTAATCACCGGCGTTTCGGGCTCGGGTAAGTCCTCGCTTGCTTTCGATACCATTTACGCCGAGGGTCAGCGCAGGTACGTTGAGAGCCTTTCATCGTACGCCCGCCAGTTCCTGGGACGGATGAACAAACCCGAAGTCGATTTCATTAACGGAATACCTCCCGCAATAGCTATCGAACAAAAGGTCAATTCACGCAATCCCAGATCGACAGTTGGCACAACAACCGAACTTTATGACTACCTCAGGCTCCTCTATGCACGTATCGGCAAAACAATAAGCCCCGTATCGGGAAGAACCGTAAAGCGGCACTCCGTCGATGATATTGTCAACTACATTAAATCATGCAGTGAGGGAACCAGGGCAATCATACTTGCTCCGGCCTCAATACCGCCGGAAATCGACATCGCTGAATACTTCTCACTGGTAAACAGACAGGGGTTTAACAGAATTGAGATTAACGGAAATACACTCCGCATCGATTCCCCGGAAGAGATGCCACCAATGAAACCGGGCGACAGCCTCAATATAGTTGTCGACAGGGTTGTATCTTCCTCTCAACCCGATGAAATAAGCCGTATTGCCGATTCGGTGCAGACGGCATTGCAGATTGGTCATTGTAAATGCGAAATAATTACCGAATCGGACAAAGGGCAGAAAAGAAGGAGATTCTCATGCATGTTCGAGGAAGACGGTATCCATTTCGAGGAACCGACCGAACACCTCTTCAGCTTCAATAATCCCCTGGGAGCCTGCCCGGTATGCGAAGGGTATGGAAAAGTCATGGGTATTGATGAAAATCTGGTTATACCCGATAAAAACCTCTCTGTTTACGACGACGCCATAGTATGCTGGCGGGGCGAAACCATGAAGACATGGAAGGAAAGGCTCATTGCCGCGGCAGGTAAGTTCGATTTCCCTCTCCATAAACCGTGGTATATGCTTACCGAAGAGCAGAAAAGAGTGGTTTGGACCGGCAACCGCTATTTCTTCGGGCTGAACAGCTTCTTCGAACACCTTGAGGAGAAGAAATACAAAATACAGTACCGGGTGCTTCTCAGCAGGTACAGGGGAAAAACCACCTGCCATGAGTGCAACGGCAACAGGCTCAGAAAGGAGGCCGGATACGTAAAAATCAACGGCCGCTCTGTTTACGAACTTACATCAATGCCTGTCGATAAACTTTACAGCTTCTTCACTCACTTTGAACCTCAGGGCGATGATGCTGCAGTGGCCGGACGGATACTGATTGAGATCAGACAAAGACTGAAGTTCCTTATTGATGTCGGACTCTCATATCTGACCCTCAACCGGCTTTCTGCAACCCTCTCGGGAGGTGAATCGCAGCGTATCAACCTCGCCACATCGCTGGGCAGCAGCCTTGTAGGCTCGCTCTATATTCTCGACGAACCCAGTATCGGACTTCACCCGCGCGATACAGGTCTCCTTATAGGGGTGCTCAGGCAACTGCGCGATATCGGCAACACAGTCATCGTTGTGGAACACGAAGAGGAGATCATTAGAGCAGCCGACATGATTCTCGATCTTGGCCCTCTTGCCGGAAGAGACGGCGGGGAGGTTGTATTTAACGGCACCCTTAATGATTGTCTGAAGAGCAATTCTCTTACCTCGCAATACCTTACCGGCCGGATGTCAGTCGGGGTTCCGCCAAGACGAAGAAAATGGAACAGCTATATTGAAATCAGGGGAGCCCGTGAGAATAACCTCAAAAACATCACTGTACGGTTCCCGCTTCATACCCTTACCTGTGTGACCGGCGTGAGCGGCTCGGGTAAATCAACCCTGGTAACCGATATTCTCTACAGAGCTGTGAATAACATAGTTGCAGGGTTCTCGGCAAGACCCGGCGAGTTCTCCGGTATTGCCGGCGATGCTGCAACTATTACCAGCGTTGAACTTATCGACCAGAATCCGATTGGTAAGTCAAGCAGATCAAATCCTGTCACTTACCTCAAAGCCTACGACGAAATCAGGAAACTCTTTTCTGAACAGCAGGCTTCAGTTCAGATGGGATTCAGGCCATCACACTTTTCATTCAACATCGACGGGGGTAGATGTGACGAATGCCAGGGAGAAGGAATCATAAGGGTAGAGATGCAATTTATGGCCGATGTTGAACTCACCTGTGAAGCGTGCAGCGGAAAGCGGTTCAAGCGCGATATACTCGATGTAAGGTACTGTGGTAAAAACATACACGATATCCTCGAAATGACAATTGACGAGGCTATCGGTTTCTTCACAGCAGGCACAGACAAATCGGCAGCAAGAATCGCACAAAAACTTACTCCTCTTGCCTCGGTAGGCCTAGGATACGTCAGGCTCGGACAGGCATCGGGAACCCTCTCGGGAGGGGAAAGCCAGAGGGTGAAACTGGCTTACTTTATAGGCCAGGAGAAAAGCGCAGGCCATATTCTCTTCATTTTCGATGAACCTACTACCGGCCTCCACTTCCACGATATTGCAAAGCTGCTGCAATCAATGCAGTCACTCATCAGTCATGGCCACTCGGTTGTTCTGATCGAACACAATCCCGATGTAATAAGGAACGCCGACTGGATTATTGACCTTGGTCCTGAAGGGGGTGAAGATGGTGGTGGTATAATATGTGAAGGCACCCCTGAAGAAATCATGAGGTGCCCTGAATCTCACACCGGTAAATATCTTAATGGTACTACTTTACCTTGAAACCGAACATAATTGAAACACAGCCGCTGGCCGGCGTATCACCCGGGGCATTGAAACTTGTCACCTTTACCACGAGCTTAAGCTGCTGACTCGACTGAAGCCTGAAATCCCATGTCTTCGACTTTGAATCCTTGCTCGAGTAAAGCACATTCTTGTTTGCATCAAGTATCCTGAACTCCACATTCGGAAGGTTATCGGCGCCGCAAATGGCAACCCTGTATTCCATATCGGCGTAGAATGTCTTGTAAAGCTCGGCCTCCTCACCCTCAACCAGAACTGCGGCATGGTAGTTTCCGTCATGAGTGTACCCGCCGAGTTCCGGCTGGCAACTCTTCTTCGCAAAACCCTTGCACTGAGCCGAAACAGTGGCACTCAGGGCCGCAAAAACGAAAAGAAGTGTCGTTATCCTTAGTATCTTCATAATCAAACTTATTTAATGAAAGAATTCCTGATTTCGCTAACCTTTGCCTTAAGCTCCTCAAAGGTAGCCCGAGTCATGTCAGTAGTTACCTCCGATTTGAGTATTGTTACGTTGGTTGTCTTGTCAACCTCGGTGCTGATCGGAGTTGATGTAAGGTTTATCTTGTCAAATACCTTGTATAGTCCGTCAAGCTGGGTCATAAGTTCATCAATCGATGGGTGTCCTGCATTGTCCTTCAGAAGATCAAATAGTATGCCAATCGACAGCTTCTGGTCTACAACGGTTGTAACCAGTTTATTGTTATCAAATTCCTTCATATCAACAAGCTGCGTGGCAATATAGAGACCTTCGATCCATCCGCCTACAAGTACAATGGTGGCTATCTCGGTCTGGTCATTGTCTTCAAGAAAGGAGTTGGAATTCAGAAAAGTTTCCGATACAATCTCCATTATTATATCAGTGTTGTTTATGTTCTCCTCAAGCTTTTCAATTGTCTCCTGATCGATAAAGTCAAGAATACCCAGTCCTTCAGCCATCTTCTTGGCAGCATTCATATAGTTGATGATAATCTGGGTCTGGTCATACAGGCTTGCAAAGCTTAGGTCGCATGTATATATCCCCAGGTTCAGCGCCATGGTCTTGTTGGTGGTGTAGTTCGAGGTATTCTCCACCGGATTGAGATAGCTCTTGTCAAATCTGGCTCCGGCCGACTTGATAAGCATAGCCGATTCAAGCGGAGATGGAAGTGACTTGAATATCTTCTCTGCCTGCTTTATGTCGTCAAGAATCTGCAGATCTTCCGTTTTCAGGTCAATCTTGGTTGTGTCGGTGCCGGCTTTCTTACCGTCCTTGCACCCTGCAGCCAGAATGGCAATAATAAGAATCATTGCGCTTAAGATGATTGGTTTGGTGATGAACTTGCTATTCATGGTTTGAGAATTTTAAGTTTCTAACGAAATATCCGACTAAATTAGTACATTATTTCCGTTTTATCAAAATGTTTTATCCGGAACATTGGATTATTCGTGGCTTGAGAAGTACTTCATGAATTGCGTTCTTTCATATACAGAAGGTTTCTCAAAATTGATATAATTAAGCATGCCCCTGAAATCTTCCACATGGCTGAATCCCTTCCTGTCCATCCAGTCAGCTATCTGCCTGTTCATCTTCTTAAGATACCCTATGCCGTTGTTGTAAAGAACCGAACATACCTGTACCGTATCGGCTCCTGCCAGGAGA
>VGGM01000008.1 GCA_016868515.1 Bacteroidota bacterium
TCGGGATCAAGAGCTACGGGAGTACGAAGCTTTGCCTTCGGATCGGTAGGTCTTGACTCGCTCGGTAATCCTGTTGAGGAGAATTTTGCCACGGCATCGGGAACATATTCGATTGCATTGGGTCTTGGGGCAATGGCTACAAAGAAAGGAGGTATGAGTTTCGGGGTCTCATCGCAGGCCACAGAGGATTATTCACTTGCAATCGGTTACAGCAGCAGGGCAGTTGGATTAAGGTCACTTGCAATCGGATCAAGGGCCAATTATTCAGAGTCAGTCACCTACCCGGCACCGTTCAATTATGTTCATCAGAATGCGAACTACTCGAAGGGAGCATTTGCCATGACTATCGGTTCAGGTAATACTGCCGATGCCGGAGCTCTTGCGATTGGTCTCAGCAACAATGCAGGCTCATGGGGCAGCATTGCCCTTGGTTTCAGCAATAAAACAACAGCAGAACGATCGCTGGCAGCAGGTTACAGGTCGGAAGCGACAGGCGTGTATGCTATGGCGCTCGGCAATTATGCAGTAGCGCAGTCGTTCAACAGCTTCGTGGTTGGCGGCCTGAATGTAATCGAGGGCAGTACAGGTACCTGGGTTGAAACCGACCCCCTGTTTGTTGTGGGCAACGGTAGGAATCTCGGCACATCAACCGTGAGAAGCAATGCTTTCAAGGTTTCTAAAAACGGAGATACAAGGGTTTATGGAAACCTCTACGGAGACAAGCTGATAAAGGCCGGCCAGGGATTGTTTTCCGATTCCCTTATCCTTGGTTCTTACAAGGGTTCTACAGTTAATACAGTACCTTATATAAAGATGAAGGAGTACAAAAACTTTCCCACGCCACAATATACAAAGGAGTACCGCATGACCGTATCGGGAAGGGTGTTTTACCTTTCTGATGAAACACAGAATTATCTTGCCATCAACTCGGGGAATGTTGGAGTAAAAACCAATACTCCTTCGGAGGCACTTCATGTCAACGGAAATATAAGGGCATCGGGAAGCGTAATCGGAACAGGTTCAATAGAGATCGGTAATTACGATTCGGGCAACCGGAATGCGTTTATTGACTTCCATGGTGACGATACATATACCGATTATTCACTCAGAATTATAAGAAGCAATGGCGGCGCAAATGCCTATTCCAGAATTGAACACAGGGGAACCGGTGAACTTCAGCTGCTCGCAACCGAGGCGGCCCCAATCAGCTTTTATACATCAGGAACACGCAGGCTCACAATAACCTCGGCCGGCGATATCGGGGTGGGTGTATCATCACCATCAGCCAAACTCGATGTAAATGGCTTTTCATACTTCAGGTCAGCAATGGGTATAGGTGTCTTAAATACAGACAACACCATGCCTTTGTACCTGTCATCCACATCAACCAGCCGGACAGCCATGGCTCTGCGTAATACATCATCCAATCATACCTATGTAATACAGACGGTAGGCTCAGGCGAAACGGGTCGCTCCGGTAACTTTGAGATATGGAATACAGGAGCTGGTGTCAGCTATTTAACCATCAACCAGAACGGCAATACCGGCCTGGGAACTTCGGTGCCAAGCGCCACCTACAGACTTTATGTTTCCGGAAGTGCATATTCAACAGGATCATGGGCCAGTTCAGATGCCCGTTATAAAAATGCAATCACCCCGGTCGAAGCGGGACTGGAAAGACTGCTTATGCTGGAACCGGTAACCTATTTCTGGAACCGTGAGGCGTTCCCCGAAATGAGCTTTGACGACAACAGGCACCTGGGACTGATAGCACAGGATGTTGAAAAAGTATTCCCCGATCTGGTTAATACCGATGAAAACGGGTATAAGGCAGTGGCATATGACAGACTTCCGGTTGTTATGATCCAGGCTATAAAGGAGCAGCAGCAGATTATCGAATCACAGCAGCAGGAAAATCAGAACCTTAAAACCGAACTCGAAACCCTGAAAGCCCGGATGGCAGCAATAGAATCGTTACTGATATCAGGCGGCTATAAGCCACGATAATTTTGAGAGGCAAAGCCGCTCAGAGCGCACGTAGCGAAAAGGTAAAGGGCTCAGATCTCAGGGATACCTGATATCCTACGGTCCCCTACGTCCCTTACGCCCTTTCCTTTCTACGCCCTTTCCTTTTTACGCCACTACGTCACTACGTCACTACGTCACTACGCCCTTTTTCCTACGTCACTACGTCACTACGCCCTTTTTCCTACGTCACTACGTCACTACGTCACTACGCCCATTTTCCTACGTCCCTTACGCCCTTTTCTTTTTACGCCCTTTCCTTTTTACGCCCAATTCTAAAAAGTGCACTAAAGTGCCTATATTATATATAACAGCCATTTGGCCTGATAAAAGCACCCCTAAAGTGCATTAAATTGCCTAAACGTTTGTTGTTTTGAAATAATTATTATCTTTGCACAATAAAAGGGCACTACAATGCACCCCGACGAACTCAAACAGGTAATCAGGCAGAGGAGGGAGAGCCTGCAGGTAACGCAGGAGACCCTGGCACAGCTCGCGGGCGTGGGACTCCGTACGCTGAAGGAGATTGAAAGCGGCACCGGCAATCCTACCATCGCAACGCTGAACAGGATTGCCGATGTTCTGGGAATGGAAATAGTTCTTCAGGTCAGAAAACCCGATAACCGGAAATGAGAAAGACAACGGTTTTTTATAAGGGCGCGGAGGCGGGCACTCTTACCGCGAACGACGACGGGTCGTTTCTCTTCAGCTATTCCGACCTCTGGATGGCAGGTTCAGACAAGCCGCCAATAAGCCTTACCCTTCCAAAGTCGGTTCAGGAACACCGGGCTGATCATCTCTTCCCCTTCTTCTACAACATGCTGCCCGAGGGTTCCAACAGGGAGACATTGCGCCGCCTGATGCGCATCGACGCGGATGACCTGTTCGGCCTGCTGCTTGCTGCGGCCGGTGATGATGCTATCGGCGCCGTGACAGTCAGAAAAGCTGAAGACTCAATATGATGGGACCTGTGATTAAATATTGTCCGGGAACCCTGGCTGCGGGACATCAGACCTACAGTTCCACCTGCCTGAGGAGGCTTTTCGGCGGCCGGAAGGTGCACCATATTCTGCCCTACAACTCGCCCGTGGCTGGTGATGAGGGCAGCGACATCTTCAGCGAGAATGTAGCCCGGGTATCTGTTTCGGGGGTCCAGGAGAAATATTCGCTGCTGCTCGAGAAAAACAGGCTCAGGCTTGTTGAGAGGGGCGAGCAGGGGAGATACATACTTAAACCCGCCCCGGGGCGGGTGAGGCTCGGCGCACAGATGCCTGCCAATGAGCATCTTACCATGCAGATTGCCAGACAGGTGTATGGCATGGAGACAGCTGAGAATGCCCTTATCTTTTTCGGTAACGGCGAGCCGGCTTATATCACACTCAGGTTCGACGTTAAGGGTGACGGAACCAAAAGGGGTGAGGAGGATTTCGCATCTCTCGCCGGACGGACACCCGCCACTCACGGCGAATGGTTTAAATATTCGGGCAGTTACTCCGAACTCTTCGACCTGATGCAGCGTTACCTGCCTGCCTGGAGGATAGAGTTGCCAAAGCTGTTCAGACTGCTGATCTTCAACTACCTCTTCTCAAACGGCGATGCCCATTTCAAGAACTTCTCGGTGCATGAAACCGATTTCGGCGATTACAGGCTGGCCCCGGCGTATGATCTGCTCAACTCACGGCTCCATATCAGCGATGCCGACTTCGCACTCGATGAAGGGCTCATTCCTGAATCTGACAGCAAGGCGGGAATGAGCATCCGCGATCAGTTTATGGCTTTGGCTGAAATGACCGGTATAGATGCCGCCATGGCACGGCAGATATACAACGACATGCTAACCGGCACCGGCAAGATAGAAACCTTCACCGCCGCCTCTTACCTCAGCGACGACTTCAAACGCCGCTACCTCGAATCGTACCACATCAGGCTGGAGGCCCTTAAAAGAACATGATAAAGGTGCCAGGTACCAGGTACCAGGTGTCAGGTATCGGGTATCGGGTACCAGGTGTCAGGTGTCAGGTGTCAGGTATCGGGTATCAGGCATCTGGAATTAGCTCAGAGCCAGGAAATATCTGATATCCAACGCTCCCTACGCCTCTACGTCGCTACGTCACTATGCCCTTCTACACCCCCTACATCCCCTAAGCCTCATACGCCCTTCCCCTTATACGCCCTCTACGCCTTTGCGTCATTACGTCATTACACCCTTTTCCCCATACGCCCGGTATATCACCATTCTCTGATTTTTGCACAATGCATTATCTTAAATATGCACAATAAAACACCTTAAATGTGCACAGAGTTAATAGTTTTCGTAGCTTTGTGTCGTAATAATGCTGCAGATTATGAGTTATATAAACAGGATAATTGAAGATGAGTTGGCTGATAAGCTGGCGGCTTCCGGTGCAGTGCTGATAAAGGGTCCAAAGTCGTGCGGTAAGACAGAAACTGCCAAACGGTTTTCAAAAAGTATTCTGGAAATGGACCGTGACAGGCAGGTTCCGGTTGTAATGGCCACAAATCCCGGACTTCTGTTGAAAGGAGACACCCCCAGGTTAATAGATGAGTGGCAGGTGCAACCTGAAATCTGGAATTATGTCAGGCATGAAGCAGACGAACGTAAGGTGAAAGGTCAGTTTATTCTTACCGGCTCTGCCAATCCTGCCTATGATGTTAATCTGCATAGCGGCGCCGGTCGTTTTACGGTAGTACAGATGGATACCATGACCTGGCAGGAATTGGGGTACTCCACGGGGATTGTCAGATTATCTGATTTACTTCAGGGGTCTTTCCCGGAATACACCGATTCAGGTGTGTCTCTTGAGTTCATCATCGACAAAATGGTAACAGGCGGATGGCCTTCCTTGATCAATGAAAGTACGAAAAACGCTCTCAGACTGAATCGTGGATATGTTGATTTACTTTGTGAAGCGGATATCAGCCGGGTTTCGGATATTAGGCGCAACCCATTGAAAGTGCGCAGTTTATTGCGGGCAATTGCAAGGAATACGGCTACCCTGGTCGATAATAAAACCCTGGAGATGGATGTTAAAATGTCTGAGAAAAATGAATTGTCGCGGAATACGGTATCTGATTATCTTGATGCACTCTCCCGCCTGATGATTTTGTACGAACAGCCTGCTTTCAACCCGCATATTCGCTCCTCGGCTTCGTTGCGTAAATCACCTAAACGACATTTGTGTGACACTTCTCTTGCAGTTGCAGCCCTGGGTATTGATGATCAATATTTGTTTAAAGATCTGAAATATGCCGGTTGTCTTTTTGAATCACTGGCAACGCACGATTTAAACGTTTATGCCAAAGCGAATGATGCAAGCCTTTTTCACTACCTCGACTCCTACGGCCTGGAAGTTGACGCCATTGTCCAAAAGCGCAATGCAGATTATGCCGCTTTTGAAATAAAGCTCGGAGTTGGATATATAGACAAGGCAGCTCAGAGTCTTAAAAAATTTGTGGCAAACATCAATACATCCAGAATGGATTTGCCAAAATCATTAAACATAATCACCGGAACCGGTATGACCTATCGCAGGCCTGACGGAATAAACGTGATTTCGCTGTCCGCTTTGGGAAAATAGCCACCCGTAACCCCACTACGCCACTACGCCATTACGTCACTACGTCACTACGTCACTACGCCATTACGCCACTACGCCATTACGCCATTACGCCATTTTTCCTACCTTTACCCCACCTATAACCAGACAAGATGCTTTTCAATTCCATCGATTTCGCGGTATTTCTCCCCGTTGTCTTCGTTTTGTACTGGTTTGTTGTCAACCGTAACCTCAGGTTGCAGAACCTGTTTATTGTGGCAGCCAGCTATGTTTTCTACGGCTGGTGGGACTGGCGGTTCCTCTCACTCATCCTCTTCAGCACCCTCGTCGACTACCTCGTTGGCCTCGGCCTTGGCAACCCTCCTTCGCTTTCTGCCGAAAGCTCCGGAGGGCAAAGCCCGCAACCCATAACCAGCAACCCGCAACCAGCCACCAGCCACCAGCAACCAGTAACCAACAACCAGCAACCAGTAACCAGCAACCAGCAACCAGTAACCAGATCCCTCCTCCTCCTCACCAGCATAGTCGTCAACCTCGGATTCCTCGGCGCCTTCAAGTACTACAACTTCTTCCTCGACAACTTCGTGGCCGCATTCTCACTCTTCGGCCGTACCATTGAAGCCGGCTCGCTGAAGGTCATACTCCCCGTCGGCATCAGCTTCTACACCTTCCAGACCCTCAGCTACTCAATCGATGTGTACCGCCGCAAGCTCGAACCCACAACAGACTTCACAGCCTTTGCCGCATATGTAAGCTTCTTCCCGCAGCTGGTGGCCGGTCCCATCGAGCGTGCCACCAACCTGCTTCCGCAGTTCGCCAGGTCCCGCACCTTCAGCTATGAGGCAGCCGGCGACGGCATGAGGCAGATTCTGTGGGGACTCTTCAAGAAAATCGTCATAGCCGACAACTGCGCCCATTACGCCAACCTCATCTTCGGAAACTCCGATGCTTATCCCGGCAGCACCCTTCTCCTCGGTGCACTATTCTTTGCCTTCCAGATTTACGGCGACTTCTCGGGGTACTCCGACATAGCCATCGGCACGGCACGCCTCTTCGGGTTCTCGCTTATGCGCAACTTTGCGTTCCCGTACTTCTCGCGCGACATAGCCGAGTTCTGGCGGCGCTGGCATATATCGCTATCCACCTGGTTCCGCGATTACCTCTACATACCTCTCGGAGGCAGTCAGTCAAGGTTCCCCGTAAAAGTCAGAAACATATTCATCATATTCATTGTCAGCGGATTCTGGCACGGTGCCAACTGGACTTTCATAGTGTGGGGCGCCCTCAACGCCCTCTACTTCCTGCCGCTGCTGGTCACCGGCAACAACCGCAACAACCTCGACATAGTGGCGGCGGGCCGGAAACTGCCCACCCTGCGCGAAACCGGCGCCATGCTTCTAACCTTCAGCCTCACACTGTTGGCATGGATCTTCTTCCGCGCTGAAACCATGAGCCACGCCATCAGCTACCTGGGCGGCATATTCTCGCCGTCGCTCTTCACGCTGCCCGATTTCCCCGGCATGCGCAACGCCGTCATCACCATGCTGCTCATCATCATCTTCCTGTCCATCGAGTGGAAGGGCCGCGAGCACCAGTACGCCCTCGCACACCTTGGCCTCGCATGGCGCCGCCGCAGCAGGTGGGCACTCTACTACGTAATCATCGCCGCCATCTTTCTCTTCGGGGGCAGGGGCCAGGAGTTTATCTATTTCCAGTTCTGACCATGAAACGGTTCCTGCGCGACATATTGCGCTTCTCAATTGTGCCTCCGGCGGTGATCCTCCTCTGGGCGGTCTGGAATTTTATTGCGGGAACCACGGTCAGCTCACGCCTCGAACGAATGGCGCAATATGAGGTTCTTATTATGGGCGACTCACAGATGCAGCGCATCAATCCCGCGCTTCTCCCGGTTCCTGCATATAACCTTGCCAGCTCGGCAGAGCACTACTATTTCACCCTGCAGAAGCTGAAGACCATAACCTCGTTCAGCAACAGAAAAGTTAAAACCGTGTTGCTGGGGCTCTCGGCCCACAGTTTCTCGCCCGTATACACAAGTCTTTTCGACCCCTTCCAGGCCGAGGGGCGTCAGAGCATAAGGTATTACAGGCATTTCCTTAGCGATGATGAGTTTCTCGCCACGCGCCATCTCGCCGATATTGAGGTGTTGCGCAGCGCGGTCTTTGCGGTTCCCGAGTGGGGCGGGCTCCGCCGTTCCGAAGCCGCTTCGCCCGAAACGGCAACCCTCGAACGCATTTTCGAAATGCACTATGGCGGAACCGACACCGTTCCATGCGCCAGTCAGAGGCACTGGCTGGGCGAGATCGTGAAGCTGTGCCGCAGCAGCAACATTCAGCTTGTGCTGGTGTCAACCCCTTACCACCCCTGGTATCACGAACGCATAGAACCCCGGTATTTCAGTGCCCTCGGGGAGGCTGTTGCAGAGTACGCCGGCAACGCGCTCTACATAAGCTTCCTTAACCCCGCCATAAGCCCGTCGCTTATGTCCGACGCCAACCACCTCAACGCCGCCGGCGCCGCCCATTACACCCGCCTCCTGGCCGACACCCTATTCAGGTAAACCATAGAAGATGGTTCGAGTTTTTTCACTTCACACCAGAGATGAGTGAATGCAGAAAAGTTGGTTTGGGACTACTTTGTAAATGATCTCTCCCTTAGCAATAAGTAGACAATTGATCCGACAAATGGAAGAAGGACAATTACCATTAGCCAGAGCCCCTGGGTTTGAAGGGTTACAAACCTGTTGCGGTTTTTGATAACATCCAAAACGGCCGTAACATAAAGTATGAACACAATCAATAGTCCCAGACCAACCAGAATTGAAACAGGTTCCATATATTTATCGTATTGATGAAATCAGTACACATGCAGCGGCAACAGACCCGGAGCACAGAAATCCTATATCCAGCGCATTACACATAAACTCAGCCGTACCATCTGAAGAGATGGCCTTTTTCAGACAACCGTAACATTCGCCAAAACTTATATTTCCATCCTGACTTGAATCACAGGGGTGGGTCTTTGAGGTACCATGACTGAATTGGTATTTTGCGATAATTTCAGAAGGCATATTATAGGTTGTAACACTCATAATCCGATTATTAGATGACTCAATTTTGACTGCTTTATAGAGATCATAATTTACATCATATACTTCATAAAGGCCAGACAGTGTTGAAAAATCAAAATTGCGGGTGTCGCAAAGAACAATTGCATACTTATGGCCCGTCTTTAATTCATTTTCACTTGATTGTAATTTGATTGCAACAAGTGAGCCTGTAATCTTATTGCCCCGTTCGATTACGATGTTTAAAACAGGTATTGTTGAGTTTTCTGACATGATTTCGGTCACGTACGATTTTAGCGGACTAACGGAACCGAAAGCGGAGAGCAGGTTATTATCAATAACCAGATCGTAATAATCCGAGGATTTTACAAATTCCGTAAGACGAAAATCATTGAACTGAATCTCATCTGTGAGTTTGGCACATGAACCTGATACCAGGACGCAGAGGCTTAGGTAAAATAGAACTTTTTTCATGAGACATACGTTTTAGTTTACATAATTAAATTCCACAGCACTAATTTAAACAATCATCATGAAATTTCAACAACCTTAATTGGGTTTTTTTTACAAGCTCCCGACCTTCGGTCCGGGACTCCGCTGCGCTCCGCCTGCGCCGCAGACCTCTTCATGTCAGTGATAAAAAGCATTCAATATAAATGAATACTATTGTTCATTTAAAATAAACACCTATCTTTGGGCAGCAGACAATCAATTAAATGGGTAGTTATGATAAAGCGATCCGACTTAGTTCACGAGGTAGAACACCAACTTTTAGGTTTGAAAGAGAGTGACACGGGATATGAGCGCGATTTACTTTTGAAATTGCAGCCGCAAACAAAAACCCATGCATTAATTATTACCGGAATCAGAAGATGTGGCAAGAGTACCTTGATGAGACAATTGATAAATAAGACCGGTAAAAAGGCTTTCTTCCTCAACTTTGATACTCCCAGATTATATAATTTCGAAATGGTCGATTTTGAGTTTATCGATACTCATATTATTGAGACAAAATCTAAGGCCCTGTTTTTCGATGAAATTCAGGTGGTTCAGGGATGGGAATTATATGTAAGAAAGAAACTCGATGAAGGTTATCAGGTCGTTGTTACGGGATCTAATGCATCTCTTATGAGCAGGGAGTTGGGGACCAAATTGACCGGAAGAAACATAACAGCAGAGCTTTTTCCTTTCTCGTACCGTGAATATTGTAAGTTTAATGCACTTAAACCGGGAAAAGCATCTCTCGCCGATTATGTGTCAACGGGAGGATTCCCGGAGTTTGTGAAAACTCATAACCAGGAAATTCATGCAGCGTTGATCGATGATCTGCTGTACCGCGATATTGCAGTCAGACATAATTTAAGGGATATACGGTCACTGAAGCAACTTCTGACTTTTTTGGCTGTAAATACCGGATGTCTGGTTTCTGCCACGAAGCTTACTCAGATACTGACAGTGAAGAGTACGGCAACGGTACTGGAATATTTTGGATTTTTTGAACAGGCCTACCTTGTACAGTTCGTCCCAAAATTTTCCTGGTCATACAAAGTTCAGCTGGTAAATCCCCGGAAAGTATACTTTATAGATAATGGTCTTTTGAATGGATTAACAGCATCTTTCAGCGACAATGATGGTCGTAAACTCGAGAATATGGTTTTCTGGGAACTTCGCAGATCACAGTATGAAATATATTACTACAATGAAAAGAGTAAGGAGTGTGACTTTGTTGTATGTAAGAAGAATAAGGTTATACACCTGATTCAGGTTTGCTTTAGACTCACCGGAGATAACGAATCAAGAGAAACCGAATCACTTTTGGAGGCTATGGAGTTTTTCGGAATGAAAGAAGGAATAATTATAACATTCGATCAAAGCGACACTATTTTAAGGAAGGGAAAGCGGATATCAGTTATACCTGCCTATGATTTTCCCTTTTAAATCCACACCCCATGCTTTGTCAGCCGAAGCCTTTGGCGTAGGCTGGCCCTACGCCCTTTACGCATGTTTAACATAGTAAACAAAAAAGAACATATATAGTTTATTCAGGTAAACATAATTATCTTTGCCAAACAGATTAATTGCTGGCGAATATGGAATCTCTCTTCGAAAAACACCGGAACAGGCTGCTTGTTACAGACACCACTTTTGTTCGCAGCATAATGGATACCATACATTGGGAGTCGAGGCTGACAGGAATAAAAGGGGCCAGGGGTGTGGGCAAGACAACTGTTATGCTGCAGCATATCAAGACAAACTATCCCGATGATGAAACAGTCCTTTATGTTTCGCTCGACAATATCTGGTTTGCAAAAAACAGCCTTACCTCGCTTGTTGATTATTTTATGAGGATGGGAGGCAAACGACTCTATCTCGATGAGGTCCACAAATATCCCGGCTGGGCTCAGGAGATAAAAAACCTGTTTGATGATTACCCCTCACTTCATATTGTTTTTACAGGGTCATCCCTTCTCGATATCCTTAATGCCCGTGCAGACCTGAGCAGAAGAGCTATAGTCCATACCATGCAGGGACTATCGTTCAGGGAGTTTCTGTCTTTGACAACAGAGACTGATTTACCGGTATACTCACTTGCCGATATCCTGAATAATCACGTTGAGATATCAAATTTCATTCTTGATAAAATAAAACCACTCAGGCATTTCGAAAAGTATCTGCAATATGGCTATTATCCATTTTTCGCTGAGGGTTCTGCATTGTATCACCAGCGTATTGAAGAGATAATAAATATGATTCTCGAGATAGAATTGCCTTCAATGAGAGGAGTTGAGAACAGCCATATCCCAAAAATCAAGAAGCTCCTGCAGATAATAGCAGAATCGGTTCCGTTCATTCCCAACATCAGCAAACTTAGTGAGCGGGCAGGCATCAGCCGGGTGACACTTCTCTCGTACCTTATCTATTTACAGGAGGTCAGATTGATTAACAGCCTTTATCGCGATTCTGAGGGAATAAGCAGACTGCAGAAACCCGACAAGCTCTATATGGAGAATACCAATATTCAGCACGCCCTCTCTCCTTCTAAAATTGAGAAAGGAACCACCAGGGAGACATTCATCGTCAACCAGCTGATCAATAGTCATAAGGTTGAATATGCCGTGACAGGCGACCTTCTTGTTGACGGGAAGTTCACGATAGAGATAGGGGGAAGAAATAAAAACAGCAGCCAGATCGTCTCAACACCCGACTCATATATCGCTGCCGACGATGTCGAATTCGGTTCATTTAACCGCGTGCCCCTGTGGTTATTCGGATTCCTTTACTGACCCTGAATCCGGCGGCCGGCATCCGGCATCCGGAACTACCCTTTATGCCCTTTTCCCTGCGCCACTACGCCACTACGCCATTATGTCCCCTACGTCTCCTACGTCCCCTACGTCCCCTACGTCTCTTACGCCTTTTACGCCACTACGTCACTACGTCACTACGCCCATTTTCCTACGTCCCCTACGCCCTTTTTCCTACGCCCCTATTTATACACCATCCACCATGCAAAGAAGACGTCGGTGAGCTTGTGTTTTTTCCCGTCGTGGTAAACAAACTGCTTTTCGGTAAGGCTTTTCAATGCCTGGCTTACCGTGCTCGGACTGCCCAGTTGGTACTCACTTATGAATTCAGATGAGGTTGGCTCGGAGACACCATTGTTGAGGGCGATGGCTTTCAGAATCCTGAACTGGGTTGGGGTAAGAAGAGTCAGGTAGTTTGCATATACCGGTTCATTTTCTGCAAGAATGACTGAGAGGAGCTGTTTTACTTCATTGGTGCCGGCTTTTTTCAGGCTGCCATAAAGCCTGTTGCAGAGGTATTGTACGTAGAAGGTATGCATACCGGTAAGCTCTTCAATATAGTCGAGGGCTGCATCAGTGACAGACTTCGAACCGGACGCAAATCTTTCTGCAATAAAGCTCTTGTACGCAGCCGGATCGATAATTCCTATCTCCATCATCTCCGTGGAGTTGAAAAAAGGTCTCGCCGGCAGGGAAAAGATTTCTGCAAGCACATGCCGGCGACTTCCTGAAAAGATGAAGCTGATATTGGGGGTTGTCTGCAGGTAAGACCTGAGCAGAGCTTCTGTCTTCTTTTCAGGATAGTCTGCAATCTGCTGAAATTCATCTATCGCAATGGCGTATTGAAAGGGCATGCCGGCCATATATACGAATATAGTGTTAAGGGACTCCTCAGCCTGATCGCCCCCCTTGGCCTGAAAGGTTATTGCCGGCTCTCCTGTAAGAGGATCGATTGAGAATTTCGGTCTGAGGGCCGAGAGTTGCCTGAGTACTTTTTTCACAACACTCTCATTCCCTGAGATCACCGAAAGCACGGCTTTGCCAAACGCCTCGGTAAACTCTTTCAGAGTGGTGGTGGCAAGTATATCAATATATACCGTGCGTACCTTTTTTGAGCCCTTCAGATTGTGGAACGAGTGCCTTATCAATCCGGTTTTCCCCATTCTGCGTGGCGAAATAACCGTCAGATGTCGCTGGTTGGCTATTACATCCAACACCCTGGCAGTCTCATGCTCCCTGTCACAGAAGTACTCGGGAGAGACATACCCACTTATTAAGAACGGATTCAATTTCATAATACACGTTACATAATATATAAAACGCAAGATATGAAATATGTGTTACACTACCTAACTTCTCATCAATTTTCACCTCATACTCCCTTCTCCGGCGTCCGGCATCCGGCATCCGGAACTACCCTTTATGCCCTTTGCCATGCCCTATGCCCTTTGCCCTTTGCCCTCCCGACCTTCGGTACGGGACTCCGCTTCGCTTCGCCTGCGCCACTACGCCACTACGCCACTACGCCATTACGTCATTACGCCTTTATGTCCCCTACGTCCCCTACGTCCCT
>VGGM01000009.1 GCA_016868515.1 Bacteroidota bacterium
AACTCATTGAATCGGTTGCAGGGGTTGACGACACGCTTCTTGAGCGTTACCTTGAAGATCATGATTCAATTACCCCTGATGAGATCAATGATGTTCTCAGAAGATCGACTATCAGTGGTGTTGTGGTGCCCGTTCTTTGCGGTGCCGCATTTAAAAACAAGGGCATTCAGCGTCTTCTCGATGCAGTTGCATCGTACCTCCCGTCGCCGGTCGATATCGGTGCCATAAGGGGTCATGATCCGCGAACTGAAGAGGAGATAGTACGACAGCCCGGTGATAATGAGCCTGTTTCGGCTCTTGCATTCAAAATAGCCACCGACCCCTTTGTGGGAAGACTGGTGTTCCTGCGGGTTTATTCGGGCGTGCTTAAAACGGGCGATACCGTCCTTAACATACGTACCGGCAAACGCGAAAGAATAAACAGGCTGTTCCAGATGCATGCAAACAAACAGAACCCTGTCGATACTGTATCGGCCGGTGACATCTGCGCCGGCGTAGGGTTCAAGGATTTGAAAACGGGAGATACACTCTGCGCAATTCATAAGCCGATAGCGCTGGAATCGATGGATTTCCCGGAGCCGGTTATCGGTGTGGCAGTGGAGCCTAAGACACAGGCTGACTTTGACAAACTGTCGCTTGCACTTGGTAAACTGGCTGAAGAGGACCCCACATTCCAGGTGAAAACCGATGCCGACAGCGGACAGACAATAATAAACGGCATGGGCGAACTGCACCTGGAAATACTAATTGACCGTCTGAGAAGAGAATTTAAAGTGGAGTGCAACCAGGGAGCTCCCCAGGTTGCCTACAAGGAGGCTATAACAGCCACTCTTGAACACCGTGAGGTGTTTAAGAAGCAAACCGGCGGAAGAGGCAAGTTTGCCGATATTACTATTCAGATAATGCCGGCCGACCCCGATTTCAAAGGACTCCAGTTTGTGAACGATGTGAAGGGAGGCAATGTTCCGAAGGAATATATCCCCTCGGTTGAAAAAGGTTTCCGTGAAGCAATGTATAACGGACCGCTCGCAGGCTTCCCGCTTGAAAGTCTCAAAGTTGTTCTCAAGGACGGTTCGTACCATCCGGTCGATTCCGATTCTCTTTCGTTTGAAATTGCAGCCAGGCAGGCCTTCAGGCATGCCGCCTTAAAATGCAACCCGGTACTGCTTGAACCGATTATGTCGGCCGAAGTGGTTACACCCGAGGAGTATGTAGGCGATGTGGTTGCCGATTTCAACAGGAGAAGAGGAAAGGTGGAAGGTATGGAATCGAAAGCAGGTTCAAGGGTAATAAAGGCAAAAGTACCTCTGGCAGAGAACTTCGGTTATGTTACAGTACTTCGTACCCTTACCTCGGGCCGCGCAACTTCAACCATGGAGTTCTCGCGGTATGAAGAGGTGCCTGCGGAAAATGCTAAAAGAATAATTGAAATTACTAAAGGTAAAATTCTTTAAAGATGAGTCAGAAAATCAGAATCAAACTGAAATCTTACGACCATAACCTGGTTGACAAGTCTGCAGAAAAGATTGTCAAAACAGTTAAGTCGACCGGCGCAGTTGTAAGCGGACCGATACCTCTGCCGACACATAAGAGGATATATACGGTGAACCGTTCCACTTTCGTGAACAAAAAGTCGAGAGAGCAGTTCCAGCTTTCATCATACAAGAGATTGCTGGATATCTACAGCTCAACCCCGAAAACAATCGACGCCCTTATGAAACTGGAACTTCCCAGCGGCGTTGAAGTAGAAATCAAAGTGTGAAACCGGTAAAGATTTAAGCAATGCAGGGATTAATAGGAAAAAAGGTAGGGATGACATCCATCTTCGACGAGGATGGAAAGAATATCCCCGTAACAGTTATAGAAGCCGGTCCGTGTGTGGTTACACAGGTGAAAACGGTTGAAAAGGATGGCTATTCAGCCATCCAGCTGGGATTTGACGACAAAAAGGATAAGCAGTGCAACAAGGCTGAAATGGGCCATTTCAAAAAGGCCGCCTCCGCTCCGAAAAAGAAACTCATTGAGTTCACAGGCTTTGAGCAGGGAGAATACAATGCCGGCGACGTGCTTACGGTTGAGCTTTTCCGTCCCGACCGATGGGTCGATGTAAGAGGATGGTCGAAAGGAAAAGGGTTCCAGGGAGTGGTTAAACGTCATGGCTTTAGCGGGGTAGGCGGACAAACCCACGGTCAGCACAACAGGCTGAGGGCTCCCGGTTCGCTTGGAGCATCATCATGGCCTTCAAGGGTTATGCCGGGAATGAGAATGGCCGGAAGAAAAGGCAATGACCAGATAATGGCAATTAGCCTCAGGGTTATTAAACTCCTGCCCGAAAGCAACCTGATGTTAGTTAAGGGATCGGTACCAGGTCCGAAAGGTGGATATCTAATAATTACGAAGTAATGGAATTAGCAGTATTAAATATTGAAGGTAAGGAGACCGGAAGAAAAGTGAATCTGAACGATTCAATTTTCGGAATTGAGCCTAACGACCATGCAATATACCTCGACACCAAGCAGTTCATGGCCAATAGCAGGCAGGGTACGCACAAGTCGAAGGAGCGTGGCGAAATAACCGGCAGTACCCGGAAGATAAAAAGACAGAAGGGAACGGGTACCGCCCGTTTCGGAAGCATCAAAAACCCGCAGTTCCGCGGTGGCGGCCGTATATTCGGACCCCGCCCCAGGTTCTACGGATTCAAACTCAACAAGAAGGTGAAACTGCTTGCCAGAAAATCGGCCCTGACCTATAAGGCCAGAACAAACAACATTGTTATCCTCGAGGACTTTTCATTCGATGCCCCGAAAACAAGAGAAATGGCAAGGGTTGGCGGTAATCTGAATTTACTCAACAAAAAATCGCTGTTTGTTTTACCGGAACAAAATAAAAATATATATTTGTCATCTCGAAATTTGCCGGGAGTTGAGATTATAACAGCCTCAGAATTAAATACATACACAATTATGAAGGCTTCTACTCTGGTGTTTTTAGAGAGTGCGGTTGACGTTTTGCAGGCAACTATTGAAAACTAGTAAAGGGAACAGAGATGGAAATTCTTATAAAGCCGATAGTAACCGAAAAGATGACCGGTCAGGGTGATAAGTTCAACCGGTACGGGTTTATTGTTGCCAGAAAGGCCAATAAGTTGCAGATCAGGAAGGCCGTGGAGGATCTCTACGGCGTGAAGGTTGAAGATGTGAACACAATGATTGTCGCCGGCAAGCGCAAGAGCCGCTTTACCAAATCGGGAGTACTGACCGGAACCCAGGCAACGGTGAAGAAGGCAATAATAACCCTGGCCGAGGGAAACACCATTGACTTTTACAGCAATATATAATAAGGTATGGCAGTCAGAAAGCTAAAGCCTGTAACACCAGGCCAGAGACAGAAGGTTATAAGTGCATTCGACACATTAACCACATCAACGCCGGAAAAATCCCTCCTCAAACCGCTTAAAAAATCCGGAGGAAGGAACGCCAGCGGCAGAATGACCATGAGGTACAAGGGCGGTGGGCACAAAAGGATGTACCGGTTAATTGATTTTCGCAGGGAAAAGGAGGGAATTGCAGCTACCGTCAGCACTATAGAGTACGATCCGAACCGTTCGGCCAGGATAGCACTTGTAGTTTACAGGGATGGTGAGAAGCGGTACATTATTGCCCCGCACGGTTTGAAGAAGGGCCAGGAGATAATGTCGGGGAGAGAAGCCTCGCCGGATCTTGGCAATACGCTGTATCTTAGTGACATACCTCTCGGTACGATAGTTCACAATGTTGAGCTTAAGCCTGGCAAGGGCGCGGCTATGGCCAGAAGTGCAGGTTCATATGCCCAGCTTGCTGCCAGGGATGAGAAGCATGCCATTGTCAAGCTTCCCTCGGGTGAAACCAGGATGGTTCCTGTAACCTGCCGGGCCACCATAGGTTCGGTATCGAATCCCGATCATAACCTTGAGGTTTCGGGCAAAGCCGGCCGTTCGCGCTGGCTCGGACGCCGCCCGCGTACACGAGGCGTTGCCATGAACCCTGTCGATCATCCCATGGGTGGTGGCGAAGGAAGAGCTTCCGGAGGTCATCCCCGTTCAAGGAAGGGGTTGCCTGCAAAAGGATATAAGACCAGGAGCAGGACCAAATATTCTGACAAGCATATTATTGAAAGACGTAAAAAATAACTGATACCATGACAAGATCTATCAAGAAAGGACCATTCATTGACTTCAAGCTTGAGAAGCGGGTTATGGAAATGAATGATGGCGGCAAGAAGACCGTGGTCAAGACCTGGTCGAGAAGGTCGGTTATTTCACCCGATTTCGTGGGTCATACCATTGCCGTTCACAATGGCAACAAGTTCATTCCCGTGTATGTAACTGAGAATATGGTTGGTCATAAACTCGGTGAGTTTGCTCCTACACGTATTTTCAGGGGGCATGCCGGTAGCAAGAAATAAGTATTGAGGTTGTAAACATTGAAAAGAGACAAGTAATGGGTGCAAGAAAAAGAGATACGGCCGAACGCAGGAAGGAAGCCAGAAAGAGCTCATACCAGGCGGTACTCAGGAACTGTCCCACTTCCCCCAGGAAGATGAGGCTGGTAACTGACATGATTAAGGGAATGGATGTAAACAGGGCTCTTGATGTGCTTAAGTTCAGCCCGAAAGAGGCTTCAAGAAATGTTGAGAAGCTTCTCCTTTCGGCAATTTCAAACTGGCAGCAGAAGAATGAGGGTTCACGTATTGAGGACAGCAACCTCTTTGTGAAGGAGGCTTTCGTTGACGGCGGCAGGGTTCTGAAGAGACTGCAGACTGCTCCCCAGGGCAGGGCATACAGGGTGCGTAAAAGATCGAACCATGTAACCCTCGTGCTCGACAGTAAAGTAAAGGAAGTTGAAAAAACAACAAAATAATACAGATGGGACAAAAAGTAAATCCGATAGGTAACCGTTTGGGAATTATCAAAGGCTGGGATTCGAACTGGTACGGAGGTAAGGATTTTTCAGTCAAGCTGGTTGAGGACACCCGCATAAGGGAGTATCTCCAGGCCAGGCTTGCGAAGGCCAGTATCTCAAAGATAGTTATAGAGCGCACCCTGAAGCTTATAACCGTAACGGTTAACACTGCCCGCCCGGGTATCATAATCGGAAAAGGTGGCCAGGAGGTTGACAAGCTCAAGGAGGAACTCAGGAAGATTACAAAAAAGGATGTGCAGATCAACATCTTCGAGGTAAAGCGCCCTGAACTCGATGCCAATATAGTTGCCAACAACATTGCGAGGCAGGTGGAAGGCAAGATTTCATACCGCAGGGCTATTAAAATGTCAATTGCATCTACAATGCGTATGGGAGCAGAAGGCATCAAGGTAGTGATCAGCGGCCGCCTGGGCGGTGCCGAGATGGCAAGAAGTGAGACCTACAAGGATGGAAGAATACCACTTCACACGTTCCGCGCCGACATTGACTACGCCCTGGCCGAGGCTCTGACCAAGGTTGGTCTGCTTGGCGTAAAGGTGTGGATTTGCATTGGCGAGGTTTACGGCAAGCGCGACCTTAGCCCAAACATCGGAGCAAAGAACCAGAAACCAAAAGCCATCAATAAGAGGAAGCCAAAGAAATAGTCCTCACTACATACAATTATAATATAATAACATTCAGCAATGTTACAACCGAAGAAGACCAAGTACAGGAGGAGCCAGAAAGGCAGAGTGAAGGGGAACTCGCAGAGAGGTAACCAGCTTGCATTCGGCTCGTTCGGCATCAAGGCACTGGAAGCATCGTGGATTACCGGAAGGCAGATTGAGGCGGCCCGTCAGGCCGTGACACGTCACATGAAACGTGAGGGACAGCTCTGGATCAGGATATTCCCCGATAAACCGATAACCAAGAAACCTGCGGAAGTACGTATGGGTAAGGGTAAAGGATCTCCGGAAGGTTTTGTTGCACCGATAGCACCGGGCAGGATTATTCTCGAAGCCGAGGGTGTTCCTTATGAAGTAGCAAAGGAGGCACTTCGCCTGGGAGCCCAGAAACTGCCGATACCGACAAAATTTATTGTGAGGAACGATTACGTTCAGGAATAAAAATACTGAGAGATGAAAATGTCAGAAATAAAGGAACTCAGTTCCAAGGAGCTTCTTGAAAGACTCGACAATGAGAATTCGATGCTTGTAAGGATGAGGCTTAATCATGCAATCTCTCCGCTCGATAACCCGATGAAGATACGCTATGCACGAAAAAACATAGCAAGAATCGAAACGGAACTGCGCAAGAGAGAACTGAATTCAAAAACAAACAGTTAGATCATCAGCAATGGAAAGGAATCTTAGAAAAGAGCGAATAGGAGTTGTGGTCAGCAACATGATGGACAAGTCAATAGTTGTTGCCATAAAGAGGAAGGTCAAGCATCCCCTGTACGGGAAGTTTGTGAACCATACCAAGAAGCTGATGGCTCATGATGAGGAGAATACCTGCAAGATAGGCGATACGGTTCGCGTAATGGAAGTCAGGCCTCTGAGCAAGAACAAGAGATGGAGATTAATTGAAATAATTGAAAGAGCCAAGTAGTCATGATTCAGCAGGAAAGCAGATTAACGGTGGCCGACAATACAGGTGCCAAAGAGGTACTCTGTATCAGGGTTCTGGGCGGTACGGGCAGGAGATATGCCTCGGTAGGTGACAAAATTATCGTAACGGTAAAGAGCGCCCTTCCTTCAGGCGAAGCCAAGAAGGGACAGGTAAGCAAGGCCGTTGTGGTAAGGACAAGGAAGGAGATAAGGCGGGCCGATGGTTCTTACATCAGGTTTGATGACAATGCGGTTGTGCTTTTAAATAATGCCGATGAGGTTCGCGGTACCCGTATATTCGGGCCGGTGGCCAGGGAACTCCGCGACAAGTACATGAAGATTGTTTCACTTGCACCGGAGGTGTTGTAATTATTCGAAGAGATGCAGAAAAAACTACACATAAGGAAAGGTGACACGGTTGTGGTAATAACCGGTGAGTCGAAGGGTCAGAAAGGCCGTGTGCTGGAAGTGAACAGGGATAAGAACAGGGCACTAGTGGAGGGTGTGAATATGGTTTCAAAACACACCAAACCGAATGCCAAGAGCCCGCAGGGCGGGATCATTAAGAAGGAGGCTCCTATTCACGTATCAAACCTGATGCTTGTTGACCCTGCCTCAGGCAAGGGCACAAGGATTGGCAGAAGACTCAGTGAAAAGGATAAATTAGTACGCTATTCAAAAAAATCAGGAGAGGAGATTAAGTAATGTATACCCCTGCTTTAAAGACCAAGTACCAGACAGAAATTGTTCCTGCACTCGTAAAGGAGTTCGGTTATACAACCGTTATGCAGGCGCCCCGGTTGGAGAAGATTGTCATCAACCAAGGGCTGGGTCAGGCAATTGCCGATAAGAAGCTTCTCGAAGTGGCTGTTAAGGAGATATCAGATATTGCCGGACAGAGGGCTGTTCAGACAGTGTCGAGAAAGGATATATCAAATTTTAAACTCAGGAAGAACATGCCCATTGGCGTTATGGTAACCCTACGCAAAGAGAGAATGTATGAATTCCTTGAGAGGCTTATTGCCGTGGCATTACCACGTATTCGCGACTTCAAGGGAATAAACAGCAAGCTCGATGGACGCGGAAACTACACTCTCGGTATTACCGAACAGATTATCTTCCCCGAAATTGATCTCGACAAAGTGGTCAAAATCATGGGATTACAGATTACATTCGTTACCAACGCAGGAAGTGATGAGGAGGCAATTGCCCTTCTTAAGCACTTCGGGTTACCATTTAAATCAATTAAAAACTAGACAGTATGGCAAAGGAATCAATGAAGGCGCGTGAGGTAAGGCGTGCGAAACTGGTTCAGAAGTATGCGGCAAAAAGGGCGCAGCTCAAGGCCGATGGCGAATATATATTGTTGAGCCGGCTTCCCCGCAACTCCAATCCGATCCGCCTCCGTAACCGTTGCAAGCTTACAGGCAGGCCGAGAGGTTATATCAGGCAGTTCGGAATAAGCAGGATTACCTTCAGGGAAATGGCATCGAAAGGGCTGATACCCGGCGTGAGGAAGGCCAGCTGGTAGTTGTAGTAAAATAGTTAACAAATAAACTGAAATAGAGAAATGACTGATCCAGTTGCAGATTTCCTGACCAGAATCCGTAATGCCGTAATGGCAGGTCATAAAGTTGTTGAGATACCCGGCTCGAGTATAAAGAAGGGTATTACAAGGATACTTTACGAAAAAGGGTACATTCTCAGCTATAAATTCCTTGAGGAGGGCCCCCAGGGAACAATCAAGATAGCTTTGAAATATGAAGCCAAAAGCCGCAAACCGGCGATAAAGAGCATTGAAAGGGCAAGCCGGCCAGGGTTGCGCAGATATGCCGGTGTTGATGAGATACCCCGGGTACTGAACGGCCTCGGAATAGCCATAATTTCAACCTCCAGGGGTCTAATGACCGACAAGGAGGCGGCCAGGGAAAAAATTGGCGGAGAAGTATTGTGTTACGTTTATTAATGAAGGAGGAGTGCTTAAATGTCACGTATAGGAAAATTACCTGTAAACCTGCCCAAAGGTGTTACCCTTGAGGTTAACGGCACCAATGTGGTTAGTGTGAAAGGCCCCCTGGGAGTACTGACACAGGAGGTGGACAGTGAAATCAGGGTGGAAGTTGAAGGAGACCAGATTATTATTTCAAGACCTTCCGATTCGAAGAGACACAAATCATTGCATGGACTCTACAGGGCTCTTATTGCAAACATGGTTACAGGTGTTTTGGAAGGTTACAGAAAAAATCTTGAACTGGTGGGAGTTGGTTACCGTGCAGAAGCAAACGGACAGAGGCTTTCACTCAGTCTGGGTTACTCGCATGACATTGTAATGGAGTTGCCGGGTGAGGTAAAGGTTGAGGCCAAAACCGAAAAAAGGAGTAATCCGGTTATCACTCTCCAAAGTATTGATAAACAGTTGATAGGTCATGTTGCAGCGAAAATCAGATCGCTTCGTCCGACTGAACCTTACAAGGGCAAGGGGATCAAGTTCGTTGGTGAACAGCTGAGAAGAAAGGCCGGAAAATCGGCAAGTGTCTAAACTGGTAAATTATAGAAGTGATGGCCTTAACAAAAATTGAAAGCAGACAGCGGATAAAAATGAGAATCCGCAAAAACATAAAGGGTACGCCCGAAAAACCACGCCTGTCGGTATTCAGGAGCAACAAGCAGATTTACGTGCAGGTGATTGATGATGTCAGCAACACCACCCTCATATCGGCCTGCTCAAAGGAGAAGGAATTAACCGGTCAGAAGGGAGACAAGAAGAACCAGGCAGCACAGGTTGGAAAACTGCTTGCTGCAAAATGCAGGGAGAAAGGCATTGAAGCAGTTGTTTTCGACCGGAACGGCTACAGGTACCATGGCAGAATTAAATCATTAGCAGATGCAGCCCGTGAAGGCGGACTAAAATTCTAGAAGTTATGACAGAAGGAATCAGAAAAGTAAAGACCAGCGATATAGAGCTTAAGGACAGACTGGTAAGCATTCAGAGAGTGACCAAGGTAACCAAGGGTGGCCGTACTTTCAGTTTTTCAGCTATTGTGGTAGTTGGTAATGAAGACGGCGTTGTGGGTCATGGTCTCGGCAAAGCTAATGAAGTAACCACGGCAATCGCAAAGGGTATTGAAGATGCCAAGAAGAACCTGATAAAAGTGCCGGTTCATAAGGGAACCATTCCGCACGAGCAGTACGCCAAATCGGGCGGTGCACAGGTCTTCATCAAGCCTGCCTCGGAAGGAACCGGGGTAAAGGCCGGTGGTGCGATGCGCGCGGTTCTGGAAAGCGTTGGAGTGAAGAACGTTCTTGCCAAGTCGAAGGGATCATCGAATCCCCATAACCTTGTTAAGGCAACCATTGCAGCTCTCCTGGAACTGCGTGATGCACATACCGTTTCTGCACACAGAGGCGTATCGATGGAAAAGGTGTTCAACGGTTAAGATTCAGGTAATATGAAAAAGATTCGCATAACACAGATAAGGAGCAAGATTGGCAGGCCCGAGAACCAGAAACGGGTACTTGAGGCACTGGGGATCCATAAGCTTAACCATAGTGTTGAACATGAGGCTACCAAACCGGTTTTGGGAATGGTTGACAAGGTACGGCACCTTGTAAAAGTAGAAGAGATTTAGGGTATAACCATATTTTTTATAAAGCATATCATGGAGTTACATAACTTAAAACCCGCAAAGGGTTCGGTTAAAAAGGGAAAACGCCTTGGCAGAGGTGAGGGATCAGGCAGCGGCGGCACGGCTTCAAGGGGTCACAAGGGAGCAAAATCGCGCTCGGGTTACTCAAAGAAGGTAGGCTTTGAAGGAGGCCAGATGCCGTTGCAAAGAAGGGTCCCCAAATTTGGTTTCAACAATATAAACCGCAAGGAATATAAGGCAATCAATATCAGTACGCTACAGACTCTTACTGTAAAACTTAATATTGAGAAGGTTGATTTTCAGACTCTTCTTAACGCCGGGCTTGTTTCAAAGAATGACAAGGTGAAGATTCTCGGCAAGGGGAAACTTGAAAGAAAAGTTGAGGTACATGCACATGCATTCAGCAAATCAGCAGTTGAAGCCATAGAAGCCAATTCAGGAACTGCCGTAAAACTATAGTCAGATGAGATTTATTCAGACCATAAAGAATATTGCAAAGATAGAGGATCTCAAAGCGAGGATTCTCTATACTCTTGCCATAATACTTCTTTACAGGCTCGGTTCATTCATAACCCTGCCGGGAGTCGACCCGTCACAGCTTGAACTGCTGAGGAACCAGACTTCGGGAGGTATTATGGGATTGCTCAATATGTTCTCGGGAGGTGCGTTTTCACAGGCTTCGATCTTTGCCCTCGGCATTATGCCATATATCTCGGCATCGATTGTTATACAGCTTCTTACAATCGTATTCCCCTATTTCCAGAAGATGCAGAAAGAGGGTGAGAGCGGAAGGCGCAAAATGAACCAGTATACCAGGTACCTTACGGTTATTATTCTTTTACTGCAGGCCCCGACATATCTCGTCAACATTACCAATGTTCTGCCTGCCAGCGCTTTTGTGCTTTCGGGAACCTTCTTCAAGGTATCATCGGTAATTATTCTCACTGCAGGAACCATGTTCGTAATGTGGCTTGGAGAGAAGATAACCGACAAGGGGATAGGAAATGGTATATCGATGATTATTATGATCGGTATCATTGCCGGCTTTCCGTCAAGTTTCATCTTTGAGGCAGGAATACGGATGAATGGTTCAGGAGGCCTCATTGCCCTTCTTGTTGAGATAGTTATTCTTTTCGTGATAGTACTTGGTACCATTCTGCTCGTTCAGGGAACAAGAAGGATACCGGTTCAGTATGCAAGAAGAATTGTTGGAAACAAACAATACGGCGGTGTGCGGCAGTATATACCTCTTAAGGTAAACGCAGCAGGTGTAATGCCCATAATCTTCGCCCAGGCAATAATGATGCTTCCCATAATAATTATCGGTTACTCGAGTGAAGGGGGAGGGTTTATGACTGCATTCTCGAATATGTTCGGATTCTGGTACAATCTGGTAACGGCAATACTCATTATTGCATTCACCTATTTCTATACGGCCATTACCATCAATCCGGTTCAGATGGCTGAAGATATGAAAAAGAACGGGGGTTTCATCCCCGGCATTAAACCGGGCAGGAAGACAGTAGAGTTTATCGACGGCATTATGTCGAGGATTACACTTCCGGGCTCAATATTTCTTGCTTTTGTTGCAATACTGCCATCTATTGCGGTAAATTTCGGCATAAGCCAGCAGTTTGCGCAATTTTTTGGCGGCACATCGCTGCTGATCCTGGTAGGTGTTGTTCTTGACACCCTCCAGCAGATTGAAAGTCACCTGCTTATGCGTCACTACGACGGTCTGATGAAGTCGGGCCGTATCAAGGGTCGTACAGGCGGAGTGGCCATGTAAGAAAAGAGTGGTTCTTTGATGTCATATTTGAAGAGTGAGGAAGAGGTTGAGTTGCTCAGGGCAAGCAACAATCTGGTGTCGATGACGCTGGGAATGCTCGCCGCTGAGATCCGTCCGGGTATAACAACCCTCGGGCTTGACCGTCTGGCTGAAGCCTTTATCCGTGATCATGGTGCGATTCCCGGATTCAAGGGCTACAACGGGTTTCCTGCCACGCTCTGCACTTCGGTTAACGAAGCAGTAGTACATGGTATCCCTTCGGGCTATATTCTGAAAGAGGGAGACATAATATCGGTCGATTGCGGGGTTATACTGAACGGCTACTACGGCGATACGGCATTTACCTTTGCGGTGGGTGAAATTGACCCGAAGGTAAGGAGGCTGCTCGATGTTACAAGGGAGTCGCTTGAGGCTGGAGTGAGAATGGCAGTATCCGGCAACCGTATCGGGGATATTTCGCATGCTGTTCAAACCGTGGCTGAAGCAGCCGGGTTCACGGTGGTGAGAGAGCTTGTCGGGCACGGTCTGGGTAAGAAACTCCATGAATCACCTGAGGTCCCGAACTATGGCAGAAGGGGGTCGGGCCCGAAGCTTGAGAGAGGTATGGTTATCTGCATCGAACCAATGATAAATATGGGAAGACGCGATACTATTCAGAGCGGCGATGGCTGGACTGTAAAGACGGGAGACGGAAAACCTTCAGCTCATTTCGAATATGCAGTTGCTGTTGATAAGGGAAAAGCAGATGTACTAAGTACATTTGAATATATAGACAGAGTATTGAATAAAACGTAGATCGAATGGCAAAGC
>VGGM01000010.1 GCA_016868515.1 Bacteroidota bacterium
AGTTCTACATCCTCGATATGTTCCCCTACCCTTCCGGTGCCGGCCTGCATGTCGGACATCCTGAGGGCTATACTGCAACCGACATAATCGGACGTTACAAAAGGATGAAGGGATATAATGTGCTGCACCCGATGGGATGGGATGCATTCGGGCTGCCAGCCGAACAGTATGCCATTCAAACCGGCACCCACCCTTCTGTAACCACACGCAACAACTGCGACACCTTCCGCCGCCAGATAAAAGAGATTGGACTGAGCTACGACTGGGACAGGGAAATAAACACAACCGATCCGGGTTACTTCAGATGGACACAATGGATATTCATAAGGCTTTATAACACATGGTTCGATGAGAACCTCAGAAAAGGACGGCCCGTTGAAGAGCTTGATATTCCGCCCGACATAGAGGCGCAGGGGAATGCAGCCGTAAGGGAATACACCAACTCAAAACGGCTTGCCTATTACGACCACGCAAGCGTATGGTGGTGCCCTTCGTGCAGCATCGTATGCGCCAACGAAGAGGTGCTTACCGATGGCTCACACGAAAAGTGCGGCAACCAGGTAATGAAGAGACAGCTCAAACAGTGGCTGCTGAGAATACCACACTATGCCGAAAGACTGCTTGAAGGCCTCGAAACTGTTGACTGGCCCGAAGGTATCAGGGAAATGCAGAGAAACTGGATTGGCCGCTCCGATGGTGCCGAGGTAGATTTCTCAGTCAGCGGCAGCAACCTTAAGATAAGGGTTTTCACCACCCGTCCCGACACCCTTTTCGGGGCAACATACATGGTGCTGGCTCCTGAACATCACCTGGTGGAGAAAATCACAACCCGGGAATGCAGAAAACAGGTCGGCGACTACATAAAGGCAACCATGCTGAAGTCAGACCTCGACCGCACCGACCTGGCCAAAGAGAAAACAGGAGTCTTCACCGGAAGCTATGCCATCAATCCTGTAAGCGGTTCGAAAATACCTGTATGGATAGCCGATTATGTGCTTACCGGTTACGGAACCGGGGCCATTATGGCCGTACCGGCACACGATACCCGCGACTTCGAGTTTGCGAAGAAATTCTCACTCGAAATCAAATGCATAATGGACCCCGATACTGACAACAGTACCCTCAGGGAGGCAGTTCTCAGGGGTGATGAATGCTGGACTGAGGATGGCAAATACATCAACTCGGCCAACCCCGCTAAAGGAATCGATATAAACTCCCTTAACCTGCAGACCGGAATATCAACCATCACACAATGGCTCGAAAAGGAACGGCTTGGTGAGCACAAAACCAACTATAAGCTGCGCGACTGGCTTTTCAGCCGTCAGCGATACTGGGGAGAACCGTTTCCAGTAATTCACTGGGATGACGGAGAGATTGAGATAATCGATGAAAACAACCTGCCCCTTCTGCTGCCCGAACTTGAAAAATACCAGCCGGGCGAAACCGGCGAATCTCCCCTTGCCAACGCCCCCGACTGGGTGAATGTAACCTCTCGCGACGGAAGAAGGGGAAGAAGGGAAACCAATACCATGCCACAATGGGCCGGCTCATGCTGGTACTACCTGCGTTTCATCGACCCGAAAAACAATGAGAGAATATTCGACCCCGAAAAGGAAAAATACTGGATGCCGGTTGACCTGTACGTGGGAGGTGCCGAACATGCCGTATTGCACCTTCTCTACAGCCGCTTCTGGCACAAGGTACTGTTCGACCTGGGCGTTGTTTCAACCGATGAGCCGTTCAGCAGACTCTTTAACCAGGGGATGATACTCGCATTTGCATACGAAACCGCCACCGGAGCAAAGGTGACTGCCGACCAGGTAACCGAAAAGGATGGTAAATACTACCATTCTGAAACCGGTTCCGAACTCAGGCAGATTGTGGCCAAGATGTCGAAGTCGCTGAAAAACGTGGTTAACCCCGATGATGTAATAAATCGTTATGGCGCTGATTCTCTGAGGCTTTACGAGATGTTCATGGGTCCTCTTGAGGCAACAAAACCATGGGACGAAAAGGGAGTAAAGGGAGTATTCAACTTTCTTTCGCGGACCTTCAGGTTTGTTTCCAACCCCGCCAACCTTCATGAAGGGGGAGAAGACCCGGAAGTGTTGAAGGCACTTCATCAGACAATACGCAAGGTTGAAACCGACATTGACAATATGAGATTCAACACTGCCATATCGGCAATGATGATATTCCTCAATATCATAACAAGGAAGGAGAAGATTACCCGTGAAACCGCCTCTCTCTTCACCCTGGTGCTGGCACCATTTGCACCCCATCTTGCAGAGGAACTGTGGCAGATACTGGGGAACGCCGGCACCCTTGCCTATGAACCCTGGCCGTCAGTCAATGAGACGTACCTTATTGAGGATACTTATGAATACCCCGTTTCATTCAACGGCAGGCTGAGATTCCACCTCCCGCTCCCCCTCGACACTCCTGAGGAGGAGATAGGGAAGATAATTTCGGCCGACCCGCGTTCCGGAAAATGGCTTGGCGGGAACCCTCCCCGGAAGATAGTATTCGTGAAAGGTCGTATCATAAACATAGTAGTATAGGGGTTTATGGAAAACATAGGGATGCCTTACCGCATTTTGTGGCCGCTATTGCTCTTACCGGCCCTCGTGTTGCTGATTGTTCCCGGTTCCTGCAGAACGATAACCGGTGAGCCCTCAGCCGCCGGAACAGCAACCGACACAGTATCGGTGCAGACGGCTGGAGTCTCTCTGCTGTACGGTGTAATACCCGATACCTTCATTCCGGAACCGGGGCGTATAGGAAGGAATGAAATGATCTCGTCGCTGCTGCTGGCAAGGGGATTCAGCTACCCCGAGATTGAAAGGGTACTTTCGGGAAATGCCGGCTCATTCGATGCCAGAAAGGTGCGTTCGGGCAATAACTACATTTTTTTCCGTGAAGCTGATACTGCCACCCGGCCCGGCTTCCTGGTGTACGAACACGATAACACCCTGTCATACATCTTCAGGCTTGCCGGCGAACCGGGAATCTCAGACTACCGGCATGAAACAACTCATGAGCTGAAGTTTATCACCGGCGTTATCGAGTCATCACTGTGGGAGGCAATGGTAAAGGCCGGGGCAAACCCGGTTCTGGCCGTCGAACTGTCGGAGATATATGCGTGGACTATCGATTTCTTCGGACTCCAGAAGGGTGACAGATTCAGGGTTATTTACGAAGAGGCATTTACCTCGGGCAGGTCGGTTGGTATTACATCGGTTAATGCAGCTCTCTTCACACATGCCGGCGCGGACCACCTGGCCATTCCCTTTATGCAGGACTCGGCGGTAAGCTACTACGATGAAAGCGGGAACAGCCTTCGTAAGGCCTTCCTGAAGGCCCCTCTGCGCTATTCGCGAATCAGCTCAGGCTATTCATCAGGACGTATGCATCCAATCCTCAAGGTGGTAAGACCGCACCATGGCGTCGATTATGCCGCCCCCGCCGGGACACCCGTGGTTGCAATCGGCGACGGAAAAATAATATCAACCCAGTTCCTGCCGGCCGAGGGAAGAATTGTCAGAATCAGACACAACAGCGTGTACTCCACGGCATATCTGCACCTTTCGGCATTTGCCAAAGGTATCACTGCCGGCGCCTGGGTAAAACAGGGCGACGTTATAGGCTACGTCGGAAACACCGGCCTTTCAACAGGGCCCCACCTCGACTTCCGGTTCTACAGGAATGGCTCACCTGTCAACCCTCTCAAAGTTGAGTCACCACCGGTCGATCCGGTTTCAGAAGAAAACATGGAACGATACCGGAAGGTGATGAAGATTATGCTGTCAATCCTTAAGGGAATCTGAAAGGCCGACGTTACAGCTTCTCAATAATCTCCTCTATAACAGTCGGGTAATACCGGTATTCAAGAGCATGCACCCTATCTGCCAGCGTTTGGGGTGTATCGCCTGGCAGAACCGGGCATTCGGCCTGGAAAATTATATCCCCCGCATCGTAAACCTCGTTCACATAATGAATGGTTATCCCTGTTTTATCGCTGCCTGAGTCAATCACAGCCCTGTGAACCCTGTCACCATACATTCCTTTGCCTCCGAAGCCGGGTAAAAGCGCCGGATGGATGTTTACCAGTCTACCCTCATATCTGACGGTAATCGGGGCCGGAATATGCCACAGGAAACCGGCAAGAACAATTACCCCGGTACCGGTACCGGTAACCCGTTTTATTACGCCAGCTTGAGGATTATTGACAAACACCGCGACGACTTTCGCGCTTTTGCGGGTCGAAAAATGACGAATGATGTTTTCCGCATTGGTTCCCGAACCCGATGCAAAAATAGCTATATTCTTCATATACTGAGCGTTACACAAACAGTGACGAAAGTCTGTTTGCCGGCGTGAAGGGTAGTTAAATAACTGTATACTTGCATTTTACGTTCATCGGGCATTAAAATTTCGGCAAATCATTTGAAAAATATGGTACAAATATATTTCTTTGCATGGTTCTAAAATTAGTATTAATTTAAATTTAATGGTATGTCTGACATTGCAACAAGAGTAAAGCAGATCATCGTTGACAAGTTAGGAGTAGACGAATCAGAAGTAACGGCAGATGCCAGCTTTACAAACGATCTCGGAGCCGATTCACTCGACACGGTTGAGCTGATTATGGAATTCGAAAAGGAATTCAACATCGGTATTCCCGACGACAAGGCTGAAAGCATCAGTACTGTTGGTGAGGCCATCAAGTACATCGAGGAGAATGCGAAGTAATATTGCGTAAATAATAATCTGTCTATGAGGAGGGTTGTAGTCACCGGTATGGGAGCGCTTACTCCCATTGGAAATAATTTACATGAATACTGGAATGGGCTCAGGGAAGGTGTCAGTGGTTCCGATCTTATCAGGAATTTCGATGCTACGCTGTTTAAAACCAGGTTTGCATGTGAGTTGAAGGGCTATAACCCGGAAAACCACTTTGACAGAAAGGAGGCCCGCAAAATGGACCTCTACGCGCAGTATGCCCATATTGCAGCCGATGAGGCTATCAGGGATTCGGGCCTCGATCTCAACACCGTCGATAAAGACAGGGTTGGTGTCATATGGTCATCAGGAATTGGGGGAATAGAGACTTTTACAAGTGAAATAAAAGGGTTTGTAACGGGTGACGGAACTCCCCGTTTCAACCCTTTCTTTATTCCCAAAATGATCAGTGACATTGCCGGGGGCCTGCTCTCAATCAAATATGGTTTCAGGGGCCCCAATTTCTCAACAGTTTCAGCCTGTGCCTCTTCCACTCATGCGCTGATTGATGCTTTTACCTACATCATGATCGGCAAGGCTGATATTTTCATCTCCGGTGGATCGGAGGCAGCAATAAATGAACCAGGCCTCGGCGGGTTCAATGCCATGCAGGCCCTCTCGACCAATAACGCCGAGTATAAAACTGCCTCACGCCCCTTCGACAAGACCCGCGACGGTTTCGTAATGGGTGAAGGTGGTGGTGCCCTCATTGTGGAAGAATATGAACATGCAGTGGCAAGGGGTGCCCGTATTTACGCCGAGCTTGTTGGGACCGGACTTACAGCTGATGCTTACCATCTTACGGCACCGCACCCCGAAGGACTCGGTGCACGCAATGTGATGAAACAGGCTGTCGATCAGGCAGGTCTTAAGCTGTCAGACGTTGACTATATTAACGTACACGGTACGGCAACACCCCTGGGCGACATATCCGAAACGAAAGCTATTGCCACTCTTTTCGGTGAACATGCCAATAAACTGAATATCAGTGCCACAAAATCAATGACAGGCCACCTTCTGGGTGCAGCCGGCGCAATTGAGGCAATCGCAGCAATTCTGGCAGTATATCATGATATTGTACCCCCAACCATTAACTTCAGGGTACCCGATCCGGAGATCGATCAGAACATCAATATAACACCCAATAAAGCGCAGGCCAGAATAGTAAACGTTGCCCTTAGCAACACTTTCGGTTTCGGGGGCCACAACGCATCGGTGGTATTTAAAAAACCCTAGATTTGGTATCGCTGTTCCTTAAAAAGCGTAACGGAACATATATCCTCGACAAAAAGGAGTTTGGACAAAGACTCCGCAGGATACTGGGATTCAAGCCCGGCAGGATTGTAATATATGAAATGGCCTTCATTCACCGTTCGGCTTCTCATATCCTGCCCGATGGAAACAGAATAAACAACGAACGCCTTGAATACCTCGGTGATGCCGTTCTCGACACCGTCCTGTCAGAATACCTGTTCAGCAAATTCCCCGATTACGACGAGGGGGCTCTCACGAAAATAAGGTCGCGGCTGGTTAACAGGGAAATCCTTAACCAGACTGCAATTAAAATGGGGATCAATACCATACTTGTAACACAGGCCGGAAACAACAAGGCATCGCGACACATTTACGGTGATGCACTTGAGGCCCTTACAGGAGCTGTGTTTATCGATAAAGGATACAGGCGTGCCAGAAAATTCGTGGTTGAACAATTGTTAAATAAGTGGCTCGATCTGGATCAAATCCTGGAAACCGATAACGACTATAAAAGCCTCCTCTTTGAATGGTCGCAGCGCAGTAAACTACCCGTAATCTTCTCGTTCAGCGAGGAATATGATTTCGAAATGAAGCAATCACTCTTCAATGCAACCCTCACCATCAACGGAAGCCCTATGGGCAATGGCCAGGGTTCCTCAAAAAAGGAGGCTGAACAGGAAGCTTCACATCAGGCGTGGCAAATGCTTAGCGAAGACTAATTACCCCACTATGGCTGCAGAAAAAACCAGACGAATCATACTCAATGCGGATGACAAGGCCGGATACTCAATATACGGACTGGCTTCCCCAGAGGCTGATTACAAACTGTCGCTGGCGCTGAATGCCACCCGGCGGTATAACCTGAGGCTCGATGAACCTGTAAAACTGGGAATAATCCCAGGTAAAGGTGAAATCATCTTTCCCAGGTTTTCCGACCTTTCATTACTACCTCATTCCTGGGCCACCCTGATAGTAAACCGGTCGGATAACCAGTTCCTTGTAAAGAAGCCTGCGAACATCGATTTTCTCTTTATCACGCCTGAAGAAAACCCTGGTCAGAGTATTGTAGAAATGCAACTAACATTGCTCAGATCGAAAGGACTGATAACCGGCTTCTTCAGGATAGAGGCTGACTTGATTGACAGGGAAATTCTCGATAAAGCCCTGCCCCGGCACTGAAGAATTCCACCAACTGAAAGCCGCCTGCATTCAAACCAATACAAAAAAAAGAAGGAGGTGATGGCTCACCTCCGTTTCTTCTGTTAACCCTAAAACTAACCTAACCTATGAAAAAAAACCTCTGCTTATTTTCAAACAAATTCTGTGCCAAAATTATTTCAGACTGGTAACTATTCTAAAATTCTGCCGGGCGAATATGCTTTCTTCCATCTGAAATTCCTACGGCAATCTCGCCCGAATCCGGTCATCTATCCTCCACCTCCCCTGTTAAAATATGTTAATTATTGTTAATCATAATGTTAAGAGCTTACTTTTGCAGGTAATGAAGAGAAAGGTCATCATACTCTTTGCAATCCTTTTTGCCTTTGCATTGTCGGGATTGATCTTCATTCAGGTTTACTGGATAAACAATGCCATTGAGATAAACGACCAGCAATTCAGGTATCAGGTTAACCGGGCACTCGATGCGGTAGTCGGCGAACTCGAGGAGAAAGAACTGATAGACAGAATTATGAAGGAGATTGGTGACCTTGCAATCGACTCTGTTACAGCAATTGTTCCGCCACAGTCGCCAATATCGCGGAAGATAAGCGGTTATCACCCCGAAACCGGCATCCACATAACAACCAGTTCAGCCGATGACTTTTTTATGGACACTCTTTCGGTCAGCGGCACAAGGCTAATGATCCCTCCCGAACTCTACGACCAGCTGTTGCAGGGAAATCTTACCGATTCAACTGACAATGCACTCCATGCAGGTGTAACGCAAAGAGTCACCAATAAGACAGTTTTCCTTGAAAGTATTTTCGAAAACATCCTGAGAGAGACCCCTGAGCTCAGGGAGAGAGTTAATCCCGACCAGGTAAACGAACTGATAGAGGTTTCACTGAACAATGTGGGTATCTTCCTTGAATATGAATTCGCTGTAAGATCAGGTAATCAGAGGATTGTATACATGAGCCCGGCATTCACCTACACTGCCGGGCCCAATATTTTTATCAGACAGCTCTTTCCCAACGACCCGGTTCCTTCAGCCAATTTCCTTCATGTTTACTTCAACAAGGAAATCCGGTACAAGTTCCTGAAGATAGGGACACTCGGATTCGCTTCAATTCTGTTCACCCTGCTCCTCATCCTGCTTTCGGCAGCAACATTTATTGTGATTTTCAGGCAGAAAAAGCTCTCGGAAATAAGAAATGACTTCATCAATAACATGACCCATGAGCTGAAAACCCCGATCTCAACAATATTTCTGGCATCGCAAATGCTGTCCGACAAGACTATTGAAAGCGCAAAGAAAGATATCGACAACCTTGCAAGAGTGGTTTCCGATGAATCACTGAAGCTGAAATATCATGTTGAGAAGGTTCTCCAAATGGCTGCATTCGAGAAAACCCGTCTTCGCCTGAGACTTGAGAACACCGATATCCACCTGCTGCTTGAAAAGGCAATAATGAATTTTGACCTTCAGCTGGCTGAAAGGAAAGGAACGATCGAAAGATATTTCAGAGCCGGGAACCCGGTTGCCAGAGTTGACGAAGTTCATCTCACCAATGCAATATCAAACATCATCGACAATGCCATTAAGTATTCCAGCGACGCCCCTGAGATAGCTGTTGCCACACATGACCGCAGCAGAATGATTGTTATCACTTTTCAGGACAGAGGCATTGGAATAAGCAAGGACAACCTGAAAAGGATATATGATACATTCTACCGCGTGCCAACAGGGAAGATACATAATGTAAAAGGATTCGGACTGGGTCTCAGCTATGTAAAGAAAGTTATTGATGCCCACGGCGGCAGGATAAAGGCCGAAAGCATCCCCGGGAAAGGCACCAAATTCACCGTTTCGTTACCAAAATTGTCAGAAAATGGAAAGAAAAAACATCCTTCTGGCTGAAGATGATGAGAATCTTGGCTCTCTGCTTCAGAACTACCTGACCGTCAAAGGTTATGAGGCTTCATTGTTTACAGATGGAAAGAAGGTCCTGGAAGGGTTTAAAAGCGGCACCTTTATGCTTTCCATAATTGATGTGATGATGCCGCTGATGGACGGATTTGAACTGGTAAGGGAGATGAGAAAAATTAAACCCGACACACCGGTAATTTACCTGACTGCCAGAAATCAGAAAGAGGATGTAATTGAAGGTTTCATCACAGGAGCCGATGATTACATTACAAAACCATTCTCTATGGAAGAGCTTCTCTACCGTATTGAGGCTGTTTTGCGAAGAAGCTATGCTGAGAAAAACGAGGTGAGGGAGGACAGCTACACAATTGGCAATTACCTGTTCGATACAGTCAGACAGACTCTCTCACTGGGAGACCAGATAATAAAGCTGACCACGAAAGAGTCTGAACTGCTATTGCTGCTGTGCCAGCACAAGAACAGCGTTCTTGAGCGCAACTATGCATTGCGCACTATCTGGATTGACGACAACTATTTCAATGCCAGAAGCATGGACGTCTACATCACCAAACTGAGGAAGTATCTCAGAAATGATCCGACAATAGAGATTATCAACGTCCACGGTAAAGGATACAAACTACTCTGCTGAAGAAAACCCTGACCGGTTCGGATCAGGGTTTCAAGCTTAGGTTAAATTCAGGGTTAAGTAAATATACTGTTACGGTACTTAACCTTTAAGGGTGAGCTAAGATAAAGGTTTTTCAGTAAAACAACAACAGGCCGAAAAAAATCGGGTACTCAGTCAAGTTTGAGGACAGCAAGAAAGGCCTGCTGGGGGACCTCAACATTCCCAACCTGACGCATACGCTTTTTCCCTTTTTTCTGCTTCTCAAGCAATTTCCTTTTTCGGGTTATGTCTCCACCGTAGCATTTGGCCGTAACGTCCTTTCTTACAGCCTTTACGGTTTCTCTTGCAATAATCTTGGCTCCGATGGCAGCCTGGATTGCAATCTCAAACTGCTGACGCGGAATCAACTCCTTCAGTTTGGTACACATCCTCCTTCCGAAATCATAGGCGTTACCCCTGTAAATCAATGTTGAAAGGGCATCAACCATTTCTCCGTTAAGCAGGATGTCAAGCCTGACCAGATCTGCCTTTTTGTAATCTGAATAGAAATAATCAAACGATGCGTAACCTCTTGAAATGCTTTTAAGCTTGTCATAGAAGTCAAAAACAATCTCGGCAAGCGGCATCTCAAACGATATCTCAACCCTGTCGCTTGTCAGGTAAATCTGATTCTTCAGAACTCCCCGCTTATCAATACAGAGATTCATTATTGAGCCTACATACTCCGATTTGGTTATTACCTGGGCGATTATGTATGGTTCCTGAATATGATCAATATTTGTTGCCGGAGGAAGACCTGAAGGATTATGAACCTCTGTAATCTCCCCCCTGTTAGTCACTACCTTGTATGAAACGTTCGGAACAGTGGTAATCACATCCATGTCAAACTCCCTGTCAAGCCTCTCCTGAATAATCTCCATATGAAGCAAACCCAGGAACCCGCACCTGAATCCAAAGCCCAGTGCTGCCGAGGATTCCGGTTCAAACGACAGCGAGGCATCATTCAGTCTCAGCTTCTCTATTGATGACCGCAAATCTTCATAATCGTCAGCATCAACCGGGTAAATCCCCGCAAAAACCATGGGTTTTACATCCTTGAAGCCCTCAATACCGGTATTGCTGGGGTTGCTTACCGAAGTAATCGTGTCGCCAACTTTTACCTCCGTTGATTCCTTGATACCCGAAATAATATAGCCGACATCACCGGCACTCAAATGCTTGCGAGGTACCTGCTTAAGCTTCAGCACACCGATTTCATCTGCATCATAACCCATCCCGGTGCTTATGAACTTTACACGCTCGCCCTTTGAAATCGATCCGTTGAATATTCTGAAATAGGCTACGATTCCGCGGAATGAGTTAAAAACCGAATCGAAAATCAGGGCCTGCAGAGGTGCTGACGTGTCTCCCTTGGGTGGGTGTATCCTGTTTATTATTGCTTCCAGAATGACATCAATACCCAGTCCGGTTTTTGCGCTGGCCTCAATTATCTCTTCCCTGTCGCAACCTACAAGGTCTACAATCTGATCCTTAACCTCATCGGGCATTGCGCTCGGCATATCCATCTTATTGAGCACCGGAATTATTTCAAGGTCATGTTCAATGGCCATGTAGAGATTGGAAATGGTCTGTGCCTGAATCCCCTGGGTTGCATCAATCACCAGCAGAGCCCCTTCACAGGCAGCTATGGCCCTCGAAACCTCATAGGAGAAATCCACATGTCCCGGAGTATCTATTAGGTTGAGAATATAGTCCTTGCCACCCGACTGATATTCCATTTGAATTGCATGGCTCTTTATGGTGATTCCCCTCTCCCGTTCAAGATCCATATTGTCAAGAACCTGCTCCTGAAAATCTCTTGCCGAAATAGTATTGGTGGACTCAAGCAATCTGTCGGCAAGGGTGCTCTTGCCGTGATCAATGTGGGCAATGATGCAGAAGTTCCTGATATGGTCCATTCAATCATCTTTTTAAGATTGCAAATATATAAAATAAACCACGATTGCGGCCTCCGAACCGTCCATGTTTACTCACAAAGCCTCACTGCAACTCAGGCACCAAAAGGAATGACAGGCACCGGTTCAGCAGGAACCCCGGGCCTCTTTGCACACTTCTGCTTCTGCAGCGACAACTTCTTCATCTCCTTTCGCAGGAACACGAAACTGGTTATGCTCGAGAGGAAGTCAGACACCGGCATGGCCAGCCAGACTCCGGTAATTCCGAAAAAACCGGGAAGTATCGCAAGCAGGGGAATTAGGTAAATCACCTGCCTCAGAAGCGACAGAAATGTGGCCAGCCTGGCCTTTCCGATTGACTGGAACAGGTTTGATGCAATGATCTGGAAGCCAACAATGGGCAGAAGTGCCGCGTATATACGTAATCCGCTTACACCTGTTTCAAGCAGTTCCCTGTCTGTCGAATTGAAAAGGGCAACAATACCCTCGGGTACAAACATACAAAGCAACCAGCCTCCTGCTGCTATCAGCGTGGCGGCCCGTATCCCCAGATTTACAGTATGCAGTACCCTGCTATAATTCCGTGCACCGTAGTTGAACCCTATAATAGGCTGACTCGCCATGTTAAGAGCAACAATAGCCATGACAAGCATTATGGTAACGCTGTTAATAATTCCCATTGCCCCTACCGCAATATCACCCCCATGGGTAATAAGCTGCCTCGTAAACAACCCCTGAACAATGCTTGCGGCAATCTGCATCGCAAATGAAGCGAACCCTATCGTTACAATATATTTAATGATCTCCGCTACGGGAACAAGGTTATCTATTCTCAGCCTTATAACACTCCGCCTGCTTGTGAAATGGCTTAGAACCCAGATGCAGAGCACCATCTGTGAAATAA
>VGGM01000011.1 GCA_016868515.1 Bacteroidota bacterium
CAGTCGCCCAGAATCACAACCCTGCTCTTGTTGTCAATGGTATAGGTCATGGGAAGGTGCCTGTGTCCGAAAATGAAGTAATCTACCTCCCTTTTAGCGGTAACGCTCCTCGCAAATCTCAGCAGGTCTTCCTTTTCCTCGCCCAGGAACGCTATATGCTCACCCTTGCCGAGCCTGCTTCCGAGTGACCAGCGGTGACCTATGCCCATTCCAATGCGGGGGTGCAGTGCCGACCATGCCGTGCGTACGGCACGGTTCCTGAACAGCCACAACAACAGTTTGTATCCCTTTTCGGTGGAACCAAGGCCCTCTCCATGTGCCAGAAGAAACCTGCGCCCTCCGAAATCCCTCTCCATCACCCCGTTATGAATAGTAATTCCACATTCGGCGGTAAGGTAATCGCCAACCCACATATCGTGGTTCCCGGTAAAGAAATAGACCGGAACGCCCGAATCGGTTATTGCCGAAACAGAGCCCAGGAAGCGGGTGAACCCTTTGGGAACAACGTGGCGGTACTCCCACCAGAAGTCGAAAATATCGCCAAGCAGATAAATGCCTGCTGCTTCAGAAGCAACCGATTCAAGCCACTTCACCACTCGCCTTTCCCTTTCTGCCGGGTCGCCGCCAACCTTCAGCCCGAGATGAAAGTCGGATGCAAAGAATATTTTCCCGCTTTTATCCATTGGTTGGTTCAGCGTCCGAAAATCTGTTCCAGTTTGATGGCAAGGGTTCTGCCGAAAATGTTGGTGGCTACAATATCACCTCCGGGGTTATAAAGATAGTTTGCCGGCAGGGCCTGCACGTTGTAGAAATATGCATACTTCAGCTTAGCCGGATCGTCTTCTCTTACACTTATCCACGGAAGTTCGTCGAATGAGATGGCATTCTTCCATCGTAAAGTGTCGGTGTCGATATTTATCTGGTATATCTCAAACCCACGGTTCCTGTACTGACTGTATAGTTCCTTTAGCTGAACATTGTTCTGGATACAGTCGGCCGAACCTGTCGACCAGAAAGTAAGCAGCACATGTTTTCCCTTTAGCGACGAGAGTGAAACTCTTTTTCCGGCCGGAGTTAGGAGGTTCGGGTCGAGTTCAACAGGTTCCATGCTCTCGGCCACAAGCTGTAACTGGCGGTTCTGAAAACGGTTGAGTTCCCTGTTAAAATCTTCTGAGAGCGCTTTTACCTGCAGTGATGAGGGGTACCTTACAGAGAGACTGTCGGTAACCAGTTTCATAAGCTGCAGGTCGCGATCGGTGTAGAGGACATAGGTATTGTCGTTGAATCTCTGGTATAGAGCCAGAATCGAAACCATTGAGTTAAGGTTACTTAGAATGAAGTTGATGCTGTGATTCCGCTGTTCGGTGACAGTTTCGGTTATAAGGCGGTCGACCGAATCGGCCATGGCCTTCATGGCAGGCTTTGAAGCAAATGAATCGTAGGTTGTGACAAGTGAATTCAACCGCCTGCGTGTCTCTTCAAGTTTGTTTTCAAGATCCCTTATCATTACCGATTCGGGCGAGCCTTCAACCGAGAAATTTTCGGTAAGTCTATCGCCCGTAAAATCCAGTGTTATCTTGTCACCAGGATGAATCAGGAGGGTAACGAAGTCAGACCCGGAATAACCCACCTGGTAATACTCCGTTTGCGGGGCCTCAATCCTGAACCTGAATTTACCACCTGCCCTGAACTTTACTGTGTCAACCGCAACGACGCTTCCAATTTCTACCCGGGAAATCTGGATATTCTTCTCTTTCGGATTTTCAACCACACCGCTTATTACTGCGGTCTCCTTCCTGTTGCACGAAAGGATTGAAGAGATTATCAGAACCGGAATAAGAGACTTTCTGAGCATGCCGGTACAGAATTGAATTCTAGTTCATAATATTTTCAAGTACCTCAAGCAGTGCCTCGCCGCGGAGATTTGACGCTATGATCTTTCCCTCCCTGTCGAGAAGCAGGTTAAACGGTATGCTTTCAATACGGTAGAGCGGTACCACTACCGAATTCCAGAACATAACATCGCTTACGTGAATCCACCTTCCAAGCTTGTCATCTTCAATTCCCTTCAGCCATTCATCCCTGCTCTTGTCGAGGCTTACCTGGTATATTTCGAATCCCTTTGCGTTGTACTTATCGTAAGCTTTGACCAGGTAGGGGCTCTCCTGCCTGCAGGGCGGACACCATGCTGCCCAGAAGTCGAGCAGTACCACCCTGCCCCTTGTTGAGGAGAGCTTTATTGTATCACCTTTGGGCGAGGGAAGAGCGATTTCTGGAGGAACCGCACCTTCGGTAAACTGAGATCCCCCTTCAGTCTGTTCCGACATCATCAGCTTCAGTTCGGCTACCTGGTCGTGAAAATAGATTACAGGTTCTGATTCGGGGTATAGCGAGAAGAGAATTGAATCAACTTTCAGGAAGTAATCGAAATTCTCACTGGGGTGCAGTATGGGCGCTCCGGGTGTAAGCTGTTGGTAAAGAGCCAGCAGGGTGGCCAGCGATGTGGGGTTCTCATCGATGTAATTACGTGTGTAGGCCTCCATATCGCTGATAATGGTCATGGCTCTTGAGTCGAGATCCTGAAGAATAGTGTCGAGCCCCGGGTTTTCAACATTGGCCATGTATATGTTCTGGAGCTCTTCAAGCCTTCCAACCGCAGCAAGAAGCTCTGTGTTGTAGCGAATCAGCAATTCGGTTCCTGCTGCCCCTGATGCTTCGGCCGGGCGGTTCAGTGAATCATAATGAGCTGTTATTTTGAGGTGTTCACCCGGATCGATGAGCACAGTAAGAAAACTGGTATTGGTGGCTTTGAGCAGGTAGAACACCGGGCTGCCGGCTTTTCTGCGGAATTTAAACTCTCCGTCCTGGCTTAGTTTAAATGAATCGATGGTAACTATGGCATCTTTCTTCAGTTCATCGAGGAGAATATAGGAATCGGACGGAGCGTTCTCAAGTTTACCCGATACTGTGTGATAGTTTCCGGTGCATCCCGATGAAATCACCAGTACTCCGGCCAGTATGATTAAAAGATTCTTCATTTTTGCCTGAATTATTAGATTATGAATGAAGTGCAAATATATGTTTTTTTGTGTGACAGGGGCCGTATTACTGATTTTCGTGCATGAGTTGACGAACAATTTGCCACTGTCAGGGTTAAATTTTAGTGAATTTTTGCCTTTCACTTGGAAAATCGCCTGAAAAGACTTAATTTTTTGAACTATATAAATTCTATAATCAGTCGTTTCTATGGGTTATGTTAAATTCGATAAGTCTCAAGTAGTCAATCTTGAATACTCTTTATCGCGTGAAATTGTAAGGACAAACAGGGCCGGTTCGTACTCGTCTACCACCATTGTAGGATGTAATACCCGGAAGTATCACGGCCTTCTGGTATGTCCGGTGAAGGAATTCGGCAATGAGAGGCATGTTTTATTGTCGGCGCTCGACCTCACCGTACTGCAGAATGACAAGTCATTCAACGTTGGCGTAAGGAAGTACAAGGGAGAGTACTACAATCCGAAGGGACATAAATACATAGAGGATTTCAACATTGAATACATCCCGATGATGACCTTCAGGGTTGGTGGTGTACTGCTGAGGCAGGAGAGGCTGCTTGTGCACTACGAGGAGCAACTTCTGTACCGGTATACGATTCTCGAGGCGGCAGAGCCACTCACTCTTCAGATAAGGCCTTTCCTTGCTTACCGCAATATTCACGGCCTTACCAGGGCCAATATGTCGGCCAATACACGTGTTGGATATATTATGAACGGGATAAACATATGCCTCTATGAGGGGTTTCCGACACTGCACATGCAGCTCTCGGCGAAAAATGAATTTGTTCCGGTTCCCGACTGGTATCTTGGCATTGAATATGCCGAGGAGCAGAAGCGTGGGTATGATTATACCGAGGACCTTTTCAATCCGGGTTTCTTCGAGGTGAAGGCAAAGCAGGGCGATGTGATAATGTTCTCGGCATCAACGAAGGAGGAAAATCCGCCCGGATTAAAAACAAAGTTCACCGCCACAATAAAGAGAAAGGTTCCCCGAAACAGTTTTGAGCATTGTCTTGAGAACGCTGCACAACAGTTTATAGAGAAGCACGACGACTCCACCCTTATAATTGCCGGTTACCCCTGGTTCGGAGCCTGGGGCAGAGATACCTTCATTTCGTTACCCGGTGTTGCGCTGGGGCGTAAACGTGAGGGGTTCTTTGAGGATGTTCTCGATACCCAGGTTGCAAGGATGAGGGACGGCCTCTTTCCCAATATGGGTGACGCCGGCAATCCTGCCTTCAATTCGGTTGATGCCCCGCTCTGGTTTTTCTGGTCGCTACAGCAGTATGAACTTCAAACTGGCATAAATCCGTGGAAACGGTATGGAGCTGCCGCGCGGTCGGTTATTGACGGATACCGCCAGGGAACCCATTTTAATATCCATATGCGCGATAACGGGCTTATTTATGCATCGGCCAACGGGAAGGCTCTTACATGGATGGATGCCGTTGTACATGGTGTTCCGGTTACCCCCAGGAATGGTTACCCGGTTGAGATCAACGCACTGTGGTACAATGCAGTATGCTACCTTATTGACATGGCGGCTAGGGCAGGTGACAAAAAGCCCGGTAAGGAGCTGAAAGAACTGCCAGAGCTTATTAAGAAATCATTTTTTGAGATAATATGGGATGAAAAAACAGGTTTGCCGGCCGACTACGTAAGCGACGAACATGGAAAGGAGATGTCGTTGCGTCCCAATATGATAATTACCACCTCACTTCCATTTTCCTTGCTCACATCCGGGCAGATGAAAGGTATTCTCGACAAGGTTGCGGCCGAGCTCCTTACGCCGCGCGGACTGAGAACCCTTTCACCACGGCATGAGAAATACTGCGGTAGTTACAGGGGGAACCAGGAGGAGCGCGACAGTGCCTATCACCAGGGAACCGTGTGGCCATGGCTTCTGGGGCCCTTCTGCGACGGATGGCTGAGGGTGCATGGCAAATCGGGTGCTGAAAAGGTAAGAAAACTTATTTACGGTTTTGAAGAGGTGATGACAGAGCATGGTGTCACAACAATATCGGAGATCTACGACGGCGACCCGCCGCATCAGGCGGGTGGCGCTATATCACAGGCCTGGAGTGTGGCCGAGGTGCTTAGAATACTGAAACTCATAAACACCAAGTATCAATAAAACCGGCGGAAATATGAGAGTTCTGATGTTCGGATGGGAGTTTCCCCCGCATATCTCGGGAGGGTTGGGAACGGCAAGCTACGGTCTTACGAAGGGGATGGCCTCACTTGGCAACGTGAATGTGATATTTGTGGTGCCGAAGGCCTGGGGCGATGAAGACCAGTCGGTAGTGAAGCTTGTGGGAGCCAATACTGTTCCGGTTGCCTACAAAACCATTCATTATGCAGGGGGTAAGAAGAGTTTTGAGAAGATTGAGGTTGACTCAAGGATTATTCCATATACCGACCCTGAGGAGTTCTGGGCCTATACACGCGGTGAAATTGATTCGAGGAAAATTGTCGTCTCAACCGATGAGAAGGGTAGAATTGAGTTCTCGGGCAAGTATGGATCCGGCCTGCTCGAGGAGATACGCAAGTATGCCATTGTAGCTTCTGTAATCGCGCATGAGAATGAGTTCGACGTAATACATGCGCACGATTGGCTGGCTTATCCGGCCGGAATTGAAGCTGCCAGGGCCTCAGGCAAACCTCTGGTCATACATGTCCATGCCACTGACTTCGACCGCAGCGGCGGCAATGTCAATCCCGATGTCTACGCCATTGAGAAGAGCGGCATGGATTTCGCCTCAAGAATAATAACGGTAAGTAACCTTACCCGCGATATTGTTATCAACAGGTACAATATCGACCCCGATAAGGTTGTTACGGTATACAATGCCGTTGATCCGGTGGAGATTGCCGACAACCATCTGATCAGCAGGGGCTTTGACGAAAAGGTTGTTACTTTCCTCGGCCGTATCACATTACAGAAGGGGCCCGAATATTTCATTGAGGCCGCTCACAGGGTTCTTAAGGTAATGAATAATGTCCGCTTCGTAATGGCCGGTTCGGGCGACATGATGGACAGAATGATTCGCAGGGCAGCTGCCCTGAGGATTACCGACCGGTTTCATTTTACCGGGTTCCTGCGCGGTAACGATGTATTCCGCATGCTGGCCATGAGCGATGTTTATATAATGCCATCGGTATCGGAACCATTCGGCATTTCGCCGCTCGAGGCCATGCAGTCGAATGTACCTGTCATCATCAGCAAGCAGTCGGGTGTGGCTGAAATCCTTACCCATGCGGTAAAGGTTGATTTCTGGGATATAGATGCCATGGCCGATGCCATTTACGGAATTCTGAACTACCCGGCTTTGTCGAGAATGTTCATACGCAATGGCAGGGAGGAAGTTATTGCTCTCAAGTGGGAGAATTCAGCCAGGCAGGTAAGAACGGTTTACAGAGAGGTACTTGCACGTAATTAGATGACAAATAAAGATTTATTATATGAAACATGTTTCCAGGAAAGCCGTATGTCTTCACTTTGAGGTTCACCAGCCCTTCAGGCTTAAAAGCTACAGGTTCTTTGACCTGGGGCATGATCATTATTATTATGATGATTACGCCAATGAGTCGATAATGCAGCGGATTGCCGCGAGGTGTTACATTCCTGCCAATAAGATTCTTCTCGATCTTATCAGAAAGCACAAGGGTAAGTTCAAGGTTGCATTCTCAATAAGCGGACTTGCTCTCGACCAGTTCAGTCTATACACTCCCGAGGTTATTGATTCCTTCAGGCAGCTTGCTGCCACCGGATCCGTTGAGTTTCTTGCCGAAACCAACTCACACTCGCTGGCTTCGCTCAAAAGCCGCGAGGAGTTTGAGAAGCAGGTTAACCAGCACACACAAAAGATGAAGGACCTGCTTGGTGTGGAACCTACTGCGATCAGGAACACAGAGATGATCTATTCCGACCAGATAGGGGCATGGATGGCCGATATGGGATTCAGGGTGACACTGACCGAGGGAGCCAAGCATGTTCTTGGGTGGAAAAGTCCGAACTTCGTTTACTGTAACAGTATTAATCCCCGGCTGAAAGTACTTCTAAGGAACTTTGTACTGAGCGATGATATTGCCTTCAGGTTTTCGAACAGGGACTGGTGCGAGTGGCCACTGACGGCCTCGAAGTATGCAGGATGGATAAGCCAGCTGGCATCGTCGGGCGAGGTGGTTAATATTTTCATTGACTACGAGACCTTTGGCGAGCATCACCGCAGCGAGTCGGGGATAATGGATTTCCTGGCCCATTTTCCCGGAGCTGTGTTAAAGAGCACTCCGTTTGTATTCATGACACCAACTGAGGTCGCCGACCACTTTCAGCCCATTGCACCGGTTCAGGTTCCCTCACCCATATCGTGGGCCGACGAGGAGAGAGACCTGACAGCCTGGCTGGGCAACGAGCTTCAGACCGCGGCATTTGAAAAGCTATATGACCTTTCGGAAAGGATAAACACCTGCGCCGGTGAGGAACTGAAGAAGGATTGGGTATATTTGCAGTCGAGTGACCATTTTTATTACATGTGCACCAAGTTCTTTTCCGACGGGGCCGTGCATGCCTACTTTAATCCCTATGAGACTCCCTACGACGCATTTATGAATTACATGAACATTCTGAGCGACTTCGAGCTCAGGATCAACAGGGAGGCACCGTGCAGCGAGGAGTTTAATATTGCCCGCAGGATGAAGGAAGCCGCAAGGGATAAGGATTTTTTAATTGAGAACCTTCAGCGCGAGCTTGACCAGCTGCGGAAAAAGGTACGGAAGCCTGTACCGGCAAAGAAGAAGCCGGTGGCAAAGAAGGCTGCTGTGGCAAAAAAGGTGCCGGCAAAGAAAGCAGCGGCAGCGAAGAAGGTGCCGGCGCTGAAGAAGGCGGCGGTAAAGCGGACTGCCGGAAAGCAGGTGAACAAGAAGTAGTATTTTTACATAACATAACGACAGATAATGAAGCCTGATTTTCTTTTTGAAACAAGTTGGGAGGTTTGCAACAAGGTTGGCGGAATACATACCGTTGTATCGACCAAGGCCCTTAATATTGTTAACGAGCTTGGCAACAACTATATTCTTATCGGCCCAGATGTGTGGCGCGAGGATGTAAGAAACCCTGAGTTCATTCCCGATGAATCGCTTTTTGTTCCCTGGAAGGGAGTGGCTGCCGGCGAGGGGCTAAGGGTTAAGACCGGGAGGTGGAACATTGCAGGCCGGCCTATTGTAATTCTTCTTGATTTTACACCTTACTTCGGGCAGCAGAATGAGATATTCGCGAAATTCTGGGAGACATATAAACTGGACAGTATTTCAGGTCAGTGGGATTATGTTGAACCGGCTTTGTTCGGATATGCAGCCGGCAAGCTTATTGCCAGTTTCACCTCGTTTTACCGCGACAGTCAGGCTGTTGTGGCCCAGTTCCACGAGTGGATGACGGGAACCGGGGTGTTATATCTGAAGGAACATGCACCCTGGGTTGCCACATCGTTCACTACACATGCTACAGTACTGGGCAGGTCAGTTGCAGGGAACGGCAGGCCTCTTTATAGCAATATGAAGCAGTACATTCCGGCCCAGATGGCACGTGAATTCAATGTTGCTGCCAAACAGTCGCTCGAAAAACTCAGTGCAGCCGAGGCCGATGTTTTCACCACAGTAAGCGGTATTACTTCGAAAGAGTGTGCCCATTTTCTTGGCAAGGAGGTTAATTATGTGACACCCAATGGCTTCGAGGATTCCTTCGTGCCTTCCGATAAGGAGTTTGAGGGCAAAAGACAGGCTGCACGCAAGAAACTGCTCGATGCAGCGGCTGCTGTTCTGGGGCACGAGCCGTCGAAAAATGCACTGCTGGTTGCCAACAGCGGCAGGTACGAATTCCGCAATAAGGGTATTGATATCTTAATTGATGCGCTCGGAAGCCTTAACCGCGACAAGGGAATTAGCCGCGAGATAATTGCCTTTATCCTTATGCCTGCTTATCACTCAGGTCCCAGGTCTGACATTGCAGCAGCTCTTGCCGACAGGTCGGTTCAGAATACAGGCGATAAATTCCTGACACACGGACTTCATTTCCTCGGTTCCGACCCCGTACTCGGAAGGCTGGCTCAGAATCATATTGGAAATGAGCAGGGTTCAAAAGTTAAGGTCATTTTCGTACCATCGTATCTCAATGGTGATGACGGAATTTTCAACATGGCCTACTATGACCTGCTGATTGGTTTTGACCTTACGGTATTTCCGTCATACTATGAACCATGGGGATACACTCCGCTGGAAAGCCTTATGTTCTCCATACCTACTATTACCACTAACCTGGCCGGGTTCGGTCTTTGGGTTAAAACCTACTTCTCCGAGCCGGGTAACGGCATAGCCGTAGTTGAGCGGAGCGACGAAAATGAGTCGGGGGTTGTTGAGGAGATGTGCAGTTTCATTGCCGGTTTCTCATCACTGTCGGCGGCCGGGGTGGCTGAAGCCAGGAAGAAGGCGCATGAGATATCCAGAATCGCCATGTGGGACACCCTCGTGCACCATTACTTTGATGCATATTCCTTCGCTCTGCTTTCGAGCGAGTTGCGCAGGTCGGAACCACGCGAATTTGCGATTGTGCTCGGGGCGCAGGCCGGTGAGAGCAGGAAGCCTCACCAGGTACCGGTATGGAAGGATATTTTTGTCCAGTCAGATGTTCCTGCCAGGATGGCCTGTCTGAAGGAACTGGCATGCAATCTATGGTGGTCGTGGAACAATGATGCCGAGAGTATGTTCAGGCGTATGGACCCCACATTATGGGACACCTGCGGCCATAATCCGAGGCTTCTGATTGAAAAGATCGATTACAAGCGGCTGCAGGTGCTGGCTGATGATGAGCAGTTCATTGGCGAGATGGATACGATATACCGGCGGTTCAGGGAGTACATTGACAAGCCTGTCGATACCTCACGACCGCTTGTTGCCTACTTCAGTATGGAGTTCGGATTGCACCACTGTCTGAAAATCTATTCCGGCGGTCTCGGCATACTTGCCGGCGATTACCTGAAGGAGGCAAGCGATTCCAATATACCCCTGGTGGCAATAGGTCTGCTTTACCGCTACGGCTACTTCCGCCAGAAGCTTGGCCCTAAGGGTGAGCAGATAGCCATTTACGAGGCCGAGGACTTTTCACACCTGCCCATCTGCCCCGTTAAGGATGAAAAGGATAACCATTTATCGGTGAGCCTTGTATGGCCAGGGCGCACAGTTGTTGCCAGAATATGGGAGGCCAGGGTTGGCAAGGTAAGACTCTACCTTCTCGATACCGATCATGATGAGAACAGCCAGGAAGACAGGTCAATAACTCATCACCTTTACGGAGGCGACAATGAAAACAGGCTGAAACAGGAGCTTATTCTTGGAATAGGTGGCATCAGGGCTCTGAATCTGATGGGAATCAGGCCTGATGTTTTCCACAGTAATGAGGGTCACTCGGCGTTTATAGGAATAGAACGGCTGTTCCACCTGATTAATGACAATCATCTGAGGTTCCAGGAAGCCATCGAGGTAGTAAGGTCGACCACCCTGTTTACAACACATACCCCTGTTCCGGCAGGTCATGATGCTTTTGAGGAGGATATGCTGAGGAGGTATATTTCACATTACCACTCGCGGCTCAATATTTCATGGGACGAACTCATGGCTCTTGGGAGGTGTGAGTCGGAAACCGAACGCAAGTTCAACATGAGCTACCTTGCAACAAGGCTTTCACAGGAGGTAAACGGAGTAAGCAAGCTGCACGGCGAGGTGTCGAGGGGTATGTTCAACAAGCTTTGGCCGGGGTATCTTAAGGAGGAACTCTTCGTGGGGCACGTTACCAATGGTGTTCACCATCCTACCTGGCTTGCTCCTGAATGGCGCGATGTTTATGAGGAACTTACGGGAGAGAGGTACTTCGACCAGACTGACCGCAGTTTGTGGGAGCGTATTTACACCCTCGACGACAAGAGGGTGTATGATATCAGGAAAACACTTAAGTCATCACTTTTCAAGGAGATACGCAGCCAGTTACAGACCGAGATGCTTGAGCGGCATGTGAGTCCGAGGAAACTCCTGAACATCAGCACCCACCTTGATGAGAATGTGCTCACCATCGGATTCGCAAGGAGGTTTGCCACCTACAAGAGGGCTCATCTTCTCTTCACCGACCTCGACAGGCTCGATGCCATTGTGAACAATCCCGACAAACCGGTGCAGTTCATATATGCGGGTAAGGCACACCCCCATGACGGCGGCGGACAGGACCTTATCCACCGCATAAACGAGATATCGCAGATGCCAAGGTTCGCGGGCAAGGTCCTTTTCCTCGAGAACTACAATATGGAGCTTGCAAAGCTGCTGGTGAGGGGGGTCGACATATGGCTCAATACGCCCACGCGGCCACTCGAGGCTTCAGGAACCAGTGGTGAAAAGGCCGTAATGAACGGTACTATCCATTTCAGTGTGCTCGACGGATGGTGGGTTGAGGGATACCGTGCATTCGCCGGCTGGGCTCTGCCGCAAAAGAGAACATTTGCCAACCAGGCACTGCAGGACGATATCGATGCCGAGACGATATACAATATGCTTCAGTATGAGATCATTCCTGCTTATTATTCGTTCAACGAGAACAGGGTGCCTGTTGAGTGGGTAAGTCTGGTGAAGAACACAATGGTTAAGATTGCTCCCGAGTTTACCATGAAGCGTATGATTGATGACTATTCGGAGAAGTATTATATGCCACTCTGGAAGAGAAGCAGGATAGTTATTACCGATGACTTTGCCCTTGCAAGGAACCTGGCCGCATGGAAACAGCACATGTCAAATGAATGGGACAACATTCACGTTCTGTCGTACAGTTTTGAGAAGCCCGATGGTAATATTTACAGATCGGGTAAAAAATATTCTGCCGAGGTGGTACTCGATGTCAAGAACATCCCTGCCGAGTCGGTTGGGGTGGAGTATGTAATAACCCGTATGCAGGTTAGCGGTGAGTTTGAGTTTGTAGCCAGGGGCGAGTTTAAGGCTGTAAGCGTTAAGAACAGCAAGTGCTACTACAAGGCTGAGCTTACACCCGAGAAGGCCGGCTCATTCTTCTATGGCATCCGCATATATCCGAAGCATGCTGCACTGCCACATCGGCAGGATTTCCCGCTGCTGCGGTGGATTGACTGAAAGTATTAGCCACCCATAACCTCTCCGGCCCAGAGTTTATTCAGGAAATGGCGCCGCTGAGGATGAGTTGCCATGCTCCCCGGAGAAAGGCACTCTCATAACTGATATCCATAAAGGTCTTCTCTCTTTTTAGCATGATAATTAGAAGTATGGCATTAATAAAACATGATATTGTAAAGTGAAAATATGTATATTTCTCCATTTCCCGCAGCTCTTTCTATTTTGTACAGAGCGCTGGAATCCGGTCATGAACGAATAATATTCTGCATATCTGGTACAGAACCGCACCCAGTGGGAGCTACTCAGCAATCATTTTTTCTATCTCA